>CANQOM010000022.1 GCA_947625445.1 Candidatus Gastranaerophilales bacterium | reverse complement strand
CCTGTTCTATATTAGAAGCATCTTCTTCATTAAATAATTCATCTAACAATTCAGAAACATCATTTTCATTTTCATTTCCATTTTCAGTTTCATTCTGAGTTTCCATTTCATTTATGATGTCATTTTCACTTTGAAGGTCAGGTTGAATGATAGCTTCTGTTTCAGTTTGATCTTTATTTATTTCTGTTTGAGCATCATTTTCAATGTCAGATAAATCTTCAGGTTCTTGAGAATTTGATTCATCATCTTTAGAATCATTTTGTTCATCTTGTTGTAAATCATTATCTTGATTATCGTCAAAATAAATAATTTCTTCTTTGCCTTCAAATTCATCATCTTCAACTTGTTGTGCACCAATTATCTCAAGTGTATTATCCTCTAAAAGTTCAGGATAATTTTTCATGTTACAACTAACCATTTCGAACCCGGTAAAGCAACAAAATTCTGTTCTACAATCAGGACATTTAAACAAATGTTGCAATATTTTATCTTTTGATACTGCATCCAATTCATTGTCCATGAAAGAAATATAGTTAGCATGTAAAAATTCATGTTCTTGTAGTGAAAAATCACAAACTTTTTCTACACGGATTCTGTCAAGGAACTCAGCATAATTAATCAATTCAGTTAACGGTACACTGTAATAATTATCATTAAATTTACTTTTTTTAAATGAGGATGTATCTAAAAATCCAATAAGTTCAGCACTGTTTAATGTTGTATCTGTTTTTATCACTACATAAAAATCAGGAAGAATATTACTTAGAAAATGAATTTTAGGGATTAAAAAAGAATCACCTTCCGTTATTACACGAACATCCAAATGCCAGTTGTTAACATATAAATCGGTTACTTCATATTGTTCATTAATTATAGGATTACGGAAAAGAGTCATAGATTTTTGAACATTATTATCAGTTTTTTCTAACGAATTTATAAAAGCATAAAGTGCAACAATTGAAGCATATGAACGCTTCCTTTGATATTCGCTGCCTAATAAAGATGCATAAATTTTCGCATAACCATGGGCTTTTTCATCTACTGTTAAACTTATATTTTTTGTTGTACTCATTTATTACTCACTCACTCTCCAAAATAACCTTCTATTTATATAGATAGCAAAATAAAAAAAATTATTCCAAAATATAGAAAATTGTTTGTAACATTATTGTAATATAATAAAATAAAAAGAACAATTTTTTATAATTATATGTTTTATACAGTTACAAACAAGGTTAAGGAGGTAAAAATGATAAGTCCGGTAAGTTTTGCAAGTACAACACCAACTACAACACAAAGTTTTCAAGATAAAATAAAACAACCTCAAGCATATATAAAAAAAGAGCCTGCAGCAGCTACTGACATAAAAGGAAAAGAAAAGAAAAATAAATCCTTTTTCTCAAAATTAATCAAGTTTGTCGGAATTGCAGCAGCAATAGGGGGCTCAATCGCTCTTGGTTCAAAATTCGGTTTATTTAAACCTAAAGAAGGCGGCAATGAAATTATAAATACTGTAAAATGTCTTTTAGACACCGCAGGTACTAAAATTAACAGTTCTTTTGCTAAAATTTTCTCTAAAAATACAGGTGAAAAAATTGTTGAAAAAGGAAAAGATATTGCAGATGATGCTGCAGAACAAGCAAAAACAGTATTAAACGTTTAGTTTATTTTAATATCAATATATGTTCAAAAATTAAAAAAGGAAGTCAGTTATAACTTCCTTTTTTAATTAATTATTATCGAAACAGTAGAGTTATTCATTATTCAAAAACTTCAAAGCAACCTAAAATTCTAAAAAAATCAACATATAATTTTAATTCTTCAAGTGCCGATTTTATTTTATCATTGTTTGTATCCCCCTCAAACTCTACAAAAAATAAATATTCACCCAATCTTTTTTTCGAAGGTCTTGAATCTATATATGTTAAATTGATATTGTAATTTGAGAATATTTTAAGTACATCACACAAAGCACCAGACTTATTTTTTATCGAAAGAATAATTGCAATTTTTGGATTTTTATTAACTTTTACATTCATTCTTGTTAAAAGATAGAATCTTGTTTTATTATCTATTTCATCATTCAAATCAGAATCAAGTATATTTAAATGGAATAAATCAGCACATAAATCAGTAGCAATAGCTGCAACAGATTCATCATTTTCGTTAGAAACTTTTTGTGCAGCATAACTGGTAGATGAAAATTCTTTTAATTCAACATCAGGGAAATTTTTATATAAATAATTACTGCACTGTGCAAGAGCCTGAGGATGAGAAATTATTTTTTTGATTTTTGTTTTATCTTTACTAGTGCCCAGTAGAAAATGATTTATTGGCAATGAAATTTCTCCGTGAATTTGAATATTTTTGTCATTTAGTTTTAATAAATTATCAATAGTTTCTCTAACAATTCCTTCAATAGAATTTTCAATAGGCAAAATACAGAGTGAAGAGTTATCATTTTTAAGCTCTTCAAGAACAGATTTAATACTTCTTTTAGGAATAATATTTTGATAATGAATATTAAATAAATTAATAAACTTTAGCATGGCCCTATTAACATTTGACCCCTCAGGTCCTAAATAGTATATATTTTCAACGGAAATTTCATTCATTTGCAAAACCTTTAATTCCTATATAAAATTATTTTACAATGAAAAATAAAAAGGATTAACAATGTCAGAAATTAAATTCGGAACAGATGGCTGGAGAGCAATACTTAATAAAGATTTTAATATTGAAAATACACTAAAAGTAACAAATGCAATAGCAATATACATTTATAACACAACAAAATTTGATAAAAAAATCATAATCGGATATGACCCAAGAAATAAAGCAGACGAATTTGCAGAATTTATAGCAAAAACATTATCTGATTTCGGATTTAATGTTGAAATGAGTGATAAAATAATAGCCACCCCGGTATTAGCATACAATGCCACTATAAAAAATGCATATGCAATAATGCTGACTGCATCACACAATCCCAGTGAATATTTAGGAATAAAATTTATTCCTCCATATGGCGGACCTGCTGAAGATTCTACCGTCCAAATTATTACGGAAAATATTGAAAATAAATTTGAAAACAAAATTGAAGCAAAAGAATACAAAAAAGTCTCATTTGAAAAAGATTACATTAACCATATAAAAAATATTATTAATTTTGAGAAAATTAAAGCTTCTGGTATAAAAATAAATTATGATGCACATCACGGAGCAGCAGGTAAATTATTTAAAGAAATACTTGATTCATACAAAATAAAAAATAATTCAACAAATTTGGAAAGAGATATAAATTTTGGCGGTTTCATGCCTGACCCAAAGGAAAAATATCTGCCAAAATTAAAACAAACATGTAAAGAAACAGGCAATATAGGTCTAAGTAATGACGGAGACGGCGACAGATTCGGTGTCTTTGATGAAAACGGAGTATTTATAAGTCCGAATGATATAATCGGAATGCTTTTTAATCATTTAGTAAAAAATAAGGGTTATAAAGGCAAACTTGCCAAAACTGTAGGAGCAAGTTATATGCTTGATTTATTAGCAAAAAAGAAAAATGTTGAAATCATTGAAACACCCGTAGGTTTCAAATGGCTTGGCAGCGCAATGCGCCATAATGATGTAATAATAGCCGGCGAAGAATCAGGCGGATTAAGCATAAAAGGTCATATACCCGAAAAAGACGGTATTATTGCAAATTTATTAATTATGGAATTAATTGCTTATGAAGGGAAAAAACTTTGTGAGCTTCATTTGGATTTCTTAAATGAATTTAACAGAAAGTTTATTAATGAAAGAATAGACATAAAATTAGAATCTAAAGAAACTCAGGATAAAATAATTAATAAATTTAAAAATATAGAAAAAATATCGGAATATAAAGTTGTCAGAACATCTTCATTAGACGGATTAAAACTATATTTTGAAGATACCGATACAATTTTAATAAGGAAAAGCGGCACGGAGCCGCTATTAAGAATATACATCGAGTCTGACAAGGAAGAAAAAATAAATCTTTTTAAATCTTTTATTCAAAATTTTATCAAACAATAGTATTAAAGATAAATAAATCCTGATATGAAGAAATCATATTTTTTTTATTCAAAAAAATAGGTTCTTCAACTTTTTTATCAAAATATTTATTCATAACAGAAACAAATTCTATAAGATATTGTTCTTGTTCGAGTGATTCACGATTTTCCAAATCTTTTATAGAACAAGCATAACCTGTAGAACAATCAGCATAAGCACTATTTGCCAAACAAATTAACACTGACATAAATAATATAATTTGAGTAAACTTTTTCATTTTTCTAATCCTTCTAAAAATCCTAATATCCACTTTTCTATATTGTGAAGGATAATGTAACATTTTACATTACACGATATAATAATTTATTTAATTATCGAAAAGTTTAATGTAAAATATAGCAAAAAATATTTTTAGGAATGTTTAAGAAAATATGAATTTCCTGTTTGAAAAAGAAAATAATACAGAAGAAAAAATAACAAAACCTGATTTTACAACAAGAACAGGACGAGAATTTTTGGCGTTATACTTGTATTCTAAATTTAATCAGATATTGGAATATGATAAAAAGAGTTCGACACCCGTATTTAAGAATGTAAAACCGGGATTCACAGATAAATTTATGAAAAGGCTTATAAATAACCCGAAAAAACGCATACTAATAGGAATAAGCGGTGAATCGGCAAGCGGTAAAACAACTATTTGCAATACCATTCAAACAATAACAAAAAAACATAACATGCCTATTGAAATATTAAGTGCAGATAATTATTTTAGAGATATTTCAGATTTAATAAAAGCTCACGGTTCATTTGATAATCTTTTAGCATCTGGTTATGACGTTGATTCTCCTGATAACTTTGATATGGAACAACTGTTTGAAGATTTAGATATGCTTTCAAAAGGTTATGATGTTAGGATTCCTGAATATTTGGTTAACGGAACAGGAATTGTTGTTCCTAAAGCTATACCTAAATTATCAAAAAAAATTATTGTTGTTGAAGGTATGGCAACTATGTATGGCAAAGTTTCAGAGCTTTTTGATATAAGATTATATGTTGATATTGCTCCTGACATTCAAGAAAAATGGTTTTTATACCGAGCTCAAACTTCAAGAAATCAAAATGAAGAAAATGCAAGAAAACAACTTGCTTATGTAAGAGAAGCTTCTAAAAAATATATTCTTCCCAAAAAAGATAATTCTGATATTATAATTAACGGCGCTTCATCTCTTGATTATTTTGCTCAAATTATTGAATACATCTATAATATTACCAATAATTATACTTTTGTTTAGTATTATTAATGTTTCTTTTTTGTATTTTCCCAAATTGAAAATTGTTTAAGCGGTTGATTATTTATTTTATTAATCAATTTAAAACCTTTTTCTTTAAAAAATTTACTATCAGTTATACAAGTCATAAAAGCCGGATTTTTCTTAACGTTTGTTATATTTCCTTGATAATCCAAAGCTAAACAGTTTTTTTGGCCTTTTTTAATTATATATGAAGAAAAACTCGCATGAATATTAGTTATTATATAATCATATTCATCTATCTTATCTGTATCTTCCCATAAAATTCTATCTACTTTATAGCCGAATAATCTTGGTTTTAATAAATAATATGTTGCATCATTATTTCTGTATGACATAACACCTATTGATGTATTTCCTTTTTTTATAAAATACCAATATATTAATAACGCTTCATCATCCAGTAATATAGATTCGTATATACTGCGAATTTCTGGATATTCCTTTTTCATTTGAATATACTGGTATATCAATACAGACGGAATAGTGTGAGCTATAACAAATAAATAAACAAACATAAAATATGACAAAACCCACTTGTAAAGATTTTTGTTAGATTTAATATATACAAAAACAACTATCGGCGAAGCTATACATATAAATGTAACTAAATATCTGAAATTATACTGGGTATATAACATTACTCTTGAAAATAAAACAATGTTAAAAACTAAAGAAAGTGCTAATGCAGATAAGAACTTTATTTTTTTAGATGCATTTTTACAAAACAATTTAAATATACTTATAATAAATGCAGGAATAAATGCCAAAACCCCAACTAATCCAAGTCCGGAATGACATATCTCATTCGACTTATTAAACTCAAAATATCCTTTAAATAATTTAGAGGTGTAACTTTCAGGACCTTCTCCTATAATAGCTAAAATCTTTGTCATCGCTTTTGTTATATAAACATTATATGAATCTATATTTTTTATACCTGAAGAATCAAAAAACATAAAAATATATCTTATTAAATTACAAATAAATCCTTTAAATCCGCCCCTAAATTTATTTAACAATAATTGTTCATTACAAGATATAGGATTATGAAATTCTATAAAATTAAGAAAATAATTGTAAGAAGAGAAAATCATAAAATTAACAAAGGTAAAAAGAATAAAATATAAAATGCCCTTTTTTAATTTTTGTTTATTAAATAACAATCCCATAACTATTAACAAAATAAATATTGACGGAAATGCAATCAGAGAAGTTGTTTTTGTACCAAAGGCCAGAGCAGATGCCAAAGCTGCAAAATACAACGGAATATTTGAATCATTTCTCAAATAAATATAAAACAGATATAAAGTTGATAATAACAGAGCACCTATAAATAAATCGGCACAAGGAATATATGACATTAAAGAAAATTCAATAAAAGAAGAAACAACAAAAATGCTAAACAATCTTTTTCTTCTTGAAAAGCCCAAATCTCCCAGAAAATTATATAAAACATACAATTGTAACAAAAAGCCTAAAAATGGAAATATTGAAAGTCCAAATTCAATTTTATTAAACATTAAATACCAAGTATAAAGAAACTCCATATTAACCGGCATTATTAACTCACGAGAATCAGGTGTCACAAAATGAGCAATAGAACCTTGTTGAATCCAAGCGGTAACTCTTGGTAAATAATATGCTAATGCATCTCCAAAAGTTACAGGATGGATTAATGCCAATATTAAATTTGAAATTATGAATATTACAAAACATATTCCTAAAAAGAACAATAATTTATCTCTTTTTAAAGCTTTAAATATTTTTTTTAATTCCGGCAAGAATTTTGGTCTATATATAGGAAATTTATTTAAAATCCACAATATAGATGCGCCTATAAAAAATATCATATTACATATTAATAACGGTTTTTTTGAAATTAAACCGAACAAAGATAATATTTCAAAAGATATTACTATCTGAGAATATGCAATTAAAAATAAATAAATAAATCCCGGAATCTTTACATTATTAGAGGATTTAAAAATTACAGAAAATATAAAATATGTTGAAATTAAAATCAAAAAAACTGATAATAAAAACATTTTTCCTACCTTATAAACATACAATCACCATAACTGTAAAATCTATATTCCTTATTAATAGCTTCTTTATATGCATCAAAAATGTATTCTTTAGTTGCAAAAGCGCTGACAAGCATTAAAAGAGTTGATTTTGGCAAATGGAAATTAGTTATTAATTTATCTACAATTTTAAATTTATAACCAGGATATATAAATAATTCACTGGAATCTTTAACCGGAATAATCTTTCCATATTTATTCATAACTGTTTCAAGAGTTCTTACAGTTGTGGTACCAACCGCAACAATATTTTTTCCTTCTTTTTTTGCATTGTTAATTATATCAGCAGATTCTTGTGATATTTCAAATAATTCAGAATCCATTTTATGCTCTAAAATATTTTCACATTTAACCGGCTTAAAAGTACCTAGTCCGACATTTAAAGTTATAAAACAATGATTTGTACCGTTATCCTTAAGTTTCTTT
Organism: Candidatus Gastranaerophilales bacterium; assembly: GCA_947625445.1. Classification (GTDB taxonomy): domain Bacteria; phylum Cyanobacteriota; class Vampirovibrionia; order Gastranaerophilales; family Gastranaerophilaceae; genus Avigastranaerophilus. The sequence continues at coordinate 6,648 of CANQOM010000022.1, read as the reverse complement.
AAAATTTCTTTAGTAAAATGAAGCCCTGCAGTCGGTGCGGCAACGGCACCTTCTTTTTTAGCAAAAACGGTTTGATATCGTTCAAAATCCAAATTTTTATATTCATCTTCCGTCATTTTTCTTTCTATATATGGAGGAAGGGGAATATGTCCGACTTTATCCAGTATTTCATGGAAATTACCGTTATATATTAACTTAACCTTCCATTTATCTTCAAATTTCTCTAAAACTTCAACTGACAATTCATCAGAGACATTTAATACCATAGCGGACTTAACACGTTTTGAAGGTTTTATTAATGATATCCATATATCTTTTTCAATTTCTCTTACGAGAAAAATTTCTATAATAGCACCTGTATCTTTTAATGCATACAATCTTGCGGGAATTACTTTTGTATCATTTAACACCAGAAGGTCTTTATCAGTTAAATATTCTGTAATATCCGAAAAATGTTTATGAATAAAATTTTTTTCGTTTCTATTTAGCACCAACATTTTTGACATATCACGTCTTTGTGTAGGTACTTGTGCTATTAATTTTTCGGGTAATTCATAATTAAATTCTTCGAGTTTCATTATTATTTATTATCTTCAATTGTTTTAGTTTCAATAGCATTAATAGTTTTGGCATTAGATAAATCAGAAGTACTTTTCTTGTTATTATCTTCATTTTCTAACTGTTTATTAATAACTACAGTTTGTATTATTTGAATAATATTACTAACAACAAGATATAACAAAACACCTGCAGGAATAGGAGCAATAATGAACATAAAAATAATCATTAAAGGCATCATGGTTCCCATCATTTTTTGCATTTGAGCCTGCATAGGATCTTGTTGCGCATTGGAATTTTGAGCCATCATAACTTTTTGAGTTGCAAACATTGTTGCGGCAAATATTAGTATTAATACTAACACATCATAATGAAATTGATTTTGAGGTGTGTTAGTAGGCATTGACGCTGCCATTATATTATCACGTTTTTCAAAATTAACTGTTTCTACTTCACGTGTTTTCATATTTTGAATATCTATTTTAGCAGAAGTAACCTTTTCTAATTGACTGTATTTCAGATTAAAATTATCTAAATCTATTTTTAAATCAATACTTTCTCCGGGAGTAACATTGCCTTGAATTTTAACAGGGTCTTTTCCCGTAATTTTTACATTATCAAGTTCTTCATCTCCAATATATACTTTTACTTTTTTATAAATAGTAAATCTGTCATTGTTAGAAACCGAGAAAACCCCGTCATAAGAATTTCCCGCACTACCTCTTAAAGTTGTATCTAACCTGTCTATAAAAAGGAAATGTGAATTTCCGGCTTCCTGAATAAATTGAGGACTAATTAATGCAGTATATAATAAAATAAATATAGGCATTTGAATTAACAGAGGCAGACATCCCGACATAGGATTAAACTTATGTTCTTTATAAAATTCCATAAGTTTTCTTTGCGCCGTTTGAGGGTCATTTTTATATCTTTCCTGTATCATTTTTATTTTCGGCTGAAGTATTTGCATTGCACGCATTGAACGTTGTTGCGATACACCTAACGGCCATAAACACACTCTGACTATTATTGTTAACGCAATTATTGCCAAACCGTAACTTCCGGTAAGACTATTCAATCCTTTTAATAACTGTACCGTTAATAATGTAAAATCCACTTTATATTTTCTCCCTTCTTAAACGTTTATTAATTCTTCGGCAGACTCTTTTTTTTGAGTCTTTTCAGTATTTTTATTTAATATTGTAGTTCCATGTTCGGTTTTACCCCATGCCAGTGTATTCTTCATAAATATGATTTTAAATATAATAAAGATGGCAAGAGGAAACCATAATACCACCATATATATTGATGTTGCTACAGATTGTACTAAATTATTCAGAGGTTTTAATTTTACGTATTTTCTTAAGCTATAAAACAATGCAATAATGAAGAATCCGCACATCAATGTAGAAAGCGCCATTGATGAAAGTATCCAATTAGGATTATCTTTTATAAATCTGTAAGATTGAATTAATACTTCAGAAACCATCCATACAGGAAGTATAAACTCGGTAATATATGCGGTCATATCAAGACTAACTCTTAAAGACATATCTTTAGAAGTTAAAACATCAGAAAAATGTTCCAAATAACGTCTTATTGAACCTTCAATCCATCTTCTTCTTTGTTTCAGAAGAGGGAGATAAGACACAACACCTTCTTCATAAACACAAACTTCAGGACAAAATCTGACATCCCAGCCTTTTATCTGCAGTCTTGTAGACAAATCAAGATCGTCAGTTATTGTATAAATATTCCATCCGCCTACATCTTCTAATGCTTCTCTTTTTATTAATTCTCCGTTACCTCGTAATTCAACCGCGCCTTTAACGCAATCTCTTCCCACTTGAAAGTGTGTATCAAGCGCCATTTCATTATCCTGACATCTTGTAAGAAAATTTTGCTCACGATTTATAATAACTTTTCTTGCCTGAACCGCTCCAACTTGCGGCGGTTCTAATGCAGGTATTAATTCTTTTAAAAAATCAGGTTTAACTCTTGCATCTGCATCAAATATAAGTATAGCATCTCCCCTTGCTATTTTTAGTGCATCATTTAACACTGCAGATTTCCCGGGGAATGCCTCTTTGGTCCTTGAAAAATATTTTATATTCGGATATTTTTTACTTATATATTCCAATACTTTTGCCGTGTTATCTTCACTTCTGTCATCTATTACTATTACTTCATATCTCGGATATTGAAGATTCAATATATTTTCTATTGTACTTTCTATAACACTCTCTTCATTATGAGCAGGTATCATAATACTTACAAATGGTGTATAACTGTAATTTTTCTCAACGGGATGTTTTCTTTGAACCCTTACTCTGTGTTTAAATGCTATTTGCATATATGTAGTGTATAATGCCATAAATATTAAGATTGTCATGAAAGCACACGGTGTATTCATGTTATTCTGGAAGAAATATAACAAAACTAACAACGATGTTATTATTGCAAGTAGGGTAATTCTCTCTTTCATTTCCCAAATCCGTTAAATACCACTTATTACATTCTAACAAAAACATATAACTTTTTTCCATTTATAACTTTTATTTAAACTTTTTTTAATTATTAATTTATCTGATAACCAATTTTTAAAAACGTGTTATAATTTTTAAATGCTGAAAATAATTAAAAAATCTTTATTTATACTAAAAAATAATCTTATATTTATCCAACCTTTATTAATATATCTATTATTTCTGTTAACGGGAATATCATTTATATTAAATCAGAACATATATTCAACTCCCAAAATTTTAATGTCAATTGCAATAACATTAATGACAATAGCATTTACGGGCGGATGGTTTCATATAATAAAAGAAGGAATTATTAGTTATAATCCCGATGATTCAAAAAATGAATCCGCAGTTAAATCAATAAATATACTTAAAAGTTTTTTTGAAGGAGTGGGAGCAAACTTTTTAAAAACTTTAGGGATATATATAATACTATTTTTCTTGTATTTAATAATTGGGACATTAATAACCAAACTTTGTTTAATGTTATTTGGGGAGCCAAAAATCATACATGAATTACCTAAATTATCCAAAGCTGCTTCTGAAGCAGAATTTCTTAATATTGTAAACAGTTTTTCTATTAAAGATTATGTAGTTATTTCTAATTGGTTTATTGTTATATATATTATTTCCTCAACTTTAAATTTCTTTACACTTTTATACTTCGGTATTACATTTTTTGAAAAAGCCAATATATTCAAGACTTTTTGGTTATCAATCAAATTCTTTTTCAAAAATATATTAAATGTAATATTACTAATGATTTCAATTTTTGTTATAAGTATAGGATTACAGTTGATAACATTTATTTTGGGAAAAAGCTCAATAGCACTGGTTATTTCATTAATATTATTAAGCCTGTATTTAAATTATTATATTCTTTTGGTATTCTGTTTATACTATGACACAATTAATAGCAATAACGGGACCAAGTGCCTCAGGGAAAACGAAACTGGCAATTGAAACTGCCAAAATATTAAACGGAGAAATAATATCCGTAGATTCAAGACAAATTTATAAAGAATTAGATATAGGCAGTGCAAAACCAACTATTGAAGAGAGAGAAGGAATTTTACACCATTTAATAGATATTACTGACGTAAATTCCAATTATACTGCAGCAGACTTTTATGATGATGCAAAAAAGACTGTTGATGAAATCATTAAAAGAGAAAAAGTTCCAATATTAAGCGGAGGAACAGGATTATATTTCAGAATTTTACTTCAGGATTTTGATTTGCCAAGAGTTGCTCCTAACAAAGATTTAAGAGAAAAACTTAATATCAAATCTGTGTCTGAACTATATGATATGTTAAAAAAATTAGATTCTAAAAGTGCCGAAAAAATTCATTGTAATAATAAAATAAAAATAATAAGAGCTTTAGAGGTATGCATAACTTTAAACATACCAATGAGTGAAGCACAAAAGAAAAAAACTTCATCATATAATACTCTTTGGCTTGGACTTAATTCTAATAACAGAGAATTTTTATACGAAAGAATAAACAAAAGAACCGATAATATGATAAAATCAGGACTTATAGAAGAAGCTGAACAACTTTTTAATAAATACGGTCAAAATAATATACTTTTAAATACTATAGGATATCAGGAATTTTATCCGTATTTTCAGGGTAACAGGAAACTTGACGAGGCAATATCATTACTTAAACAGAATACAAGAAGATATGCTAAAAGACAAATCAGTTGGTTTAAGGCTAATAAAGATATTCACTGGTTTAATATAGAAGAAGAATCTGTTGAAAAAATGCTAGAATATATAAAATCGATTTATAATAATAAAAAAGGATAATAATATGATATATAAAAGGAAATGCAAAATTACATTTATAAGTCATGGTGCAACAATCAATACAGAAGAAAATCGTTTATTTGATGATGAAACATATCCTGCTTTAAATGCTACAGGTAAATATGAGATAGAAAAAATAGCAGAATGGGTCAAAAATAAAGGACTTAAAATAGACAGAATATATTCAAGTCCTGCTTTAAGAACTATTCAAAGTGCAGGGATTATAGCTCAAAAAGTTAAAAAGGATTTTGAAACTTTAAATGATTTAACAAGCAGGAAATCAGGTATTTGGAGCGGATTATCTTATGATGAAATTGAATTAAAATACCCCAAAATGCTAGATGAATATCATATGAATCCTGAAAATTTTTGCCCGCAAGGAGGTGAAACAATTCCGGATTTTAATAAACGTATTTCTGATTGTATAGAATCTATTATTGAAAAAAACCTGTATAAAAGATTAATTATAATTACTCATCCGGAAGTAATACAATCAGTTATTGCTTCTGCACTTAACATACCCGTAAAAAATCAATTTAAGGTTTATATTCCCACAGGAAGTGCAAGTCAAATCAGCTACTATGAAGATTTTTCCAGCCTTGTTTATTCAGCTTATTTACCCATATAAGGATTAATTATGAATTTTACAAAAGTTAAATCTGACGACGATATATATAAATTGACCGATATTGCTTCCGAAATATGGCATGAATATTGGCCTGACAGAATTTCCCTTGAACAAACTGAATATATGATAAATAAGTTTCAATCTTTTGATGCCATAAAAAATCAAATTAATAATGACAGATATGAATATGATATTATGGAAGATAACAATAATATTATAGGTTATTTTGGGATATGTCCGAAAGATAACTATATATTTCTTTCAAAATTATATATAAAAAGTGAATTTAGAGGACTAGGCTGCGGGAAACAAGCTTTTAATAAAATAAAACAAATAGCAATGCAATTTAATAAATCATCAATACAACTTACTGTTAATAAACATAATACTAATACAATAAAAGCGTATCAGAAATGGGGTTTTAAAGAAATTGAATCTGTAATAACAGATATAGGAAACGGTTTTGTAATGGATGATTACATAATGGAATATCAGTTACAGAAAAATTAACCCCAGCCCCATAATTAACATGCCAGATACAATACCAATAATAACGTGGTGATTTTCTCCATATTCTCTTGCTAAAGGCAAAAGAGTATCAAAAGAAATATAAACCATAATTCCTGCTACTGCTGCAATCATAAAACCAACAGTCTGTTCAGGCATAATAGTTTTTATAAGAACAACTCCGATTAAGCCTCCGATAGGTTCTGAAATTCCTGATAAAAATGAATATAATATAGCAAGACGTTTCTTGCCGCTAGCCTGAAAGATGGGTAATGCAACAGCAATGCCTTCAGGAATATTATGAATAGCAATTGCAATTGCAACCGGTATTCCAAGTATTAAATCCTGACTGGATACAAGAAATGTTGCCATACCTTCAGGAAAATTATGCAATGTAACTGCTATAGCAGTTATCAAACCAGCTCTTCTTATTTGATGATGATGATGTAGCGACTCAGAATTATTTAAAAAATCTGATTCAATATGGTCAGGAACAAAGTAGTCTATAATTATTGCAATAAACATACCAATAAAAAACCCTAAGAAAGCAAAGGCTTTTGACATAGTAAGACCATAGTATGAATTAAGCATTTCAGATGCTTCAGGCACAAGGT
>CANQOM010000021.1 GCA_947625445.1 Candidatus Gastranaerophilales bacterium | reverse complement strand
TCTTTTATCTCACCGCCAATTAAAACAGTGTGTCCGCTCATATCTCCCATATTCTCAATTCTTGAAACGGCACTTTTCCCGTTTACTACGCCATCCCATAATTTATCTGAGCCGACTCCATAAGGTGATACTGCACCCATGCCTGTTACTACTACACGTCTTTTTGTCATTTTTTTCACCTATTTGTTCTCTAATAATAATGAGGAGAACTTGCATAATCAAGAACCCCTCATTAAACTTTTTGTTTATCTATCGGGCAATTATGAATTTGCTTCGATATAGTTTACCGCATCTTGTACTGTTGCTATTTTTTCAGCTTCTTCATCAGGAATTTCGCATCCGAATTCTTCTTCAAAAGCCATTACTAATTCTACTGTATCTAAAGAATCTGCACCTAAATCAGCAGTAAAACTTGCTTCCGGAGTAACTGCGCTTTCATCAACGCTTAATTGTTCTACAACAACTTTTTTTACTCTTTCTAGAATGTCACTCATTTTTTTTACCTCATTTTTTTCTGATAACTTATTATTTATTATGAATTTATTATACTATTTACATATAAATTTGCAAATTTGTTAATTTATTATTACACTACAAGTCCGCCATCAACTCCCAGTACTTGTCCTGTTACATATAAACCGTCTTCTGCTAAGAATTTAACTGCTTTTGCTATATCTTCAGGCTGACCTAAACGTTTGAGAGGAATATGTTCTGCTATTTTTTCTACGTCTAAATCTTTTGTCATGTCAGTTTGAATAAATCCGGGAGCTATTGCATTTACTCTTATATTTCTTGAACCTAACTCTTTTGCCAATGATTTTGTTAGCCCAATCAAACCTGCTTTTGCCGATGCATAATTTGCTTGACCTGCATTCCCCATTATACCTACAATACTTGACATATTTATTATACATCCGTATCTTTGTTTTACCATTGTTTTTATTATTGAATTTGTCATATAAAATGCACTGTTTAAGTTTGTATTTATAACTGCTTCCCAGTTTTCACTATTCATTCTCATGAATAGACCATCTCTTGTTATACCTGCGTTATTGACGAGTACATCAACTTTCTTGAAATCAGCTAATATTTCTTCAACCGCTTTTTGGCATGCTTCTTTATCTGCAACATTGAACTTATATGATTTTGCGTTTACACCAAGTTCTTTTAACTCATTAACTGTTTTATTTGCAGCTTCATCATTTCCTGCATAACTTATAGCTACATCATATCCTGCTTTTGCAAGCTCTATTGCACATGCTTTCCCTATTCCTCTTGAGGCTCCGGTTATTAATGCAACTTTGTTCTCATTTTCTGACATACTTTTTCCTTTATATTAGTAATTTTATCTCTCATAAATTCAATAAGATTCTTTTTATTAAGGCTTTTATTAACTTTGTCCATTGAAAATATTTTACCCGTCATTATGTATGGGTTAGTTGAACTCATTTCCGGGTGTTTTTTTATAAATTTTATTGTATTTTTACTTGGCTTTTTTATACAATTTTCTAAATTTACTCTCATTAATTTAAGCATCCTTCTTTTTCTTTTATAGACTCTATAATGTTATTTAACGATGTTACATCATAGATATTAAATGTATTAATTTCAGAGTTGATTTTTTTATTTAACCCAGCCAGAACTTTTCCCGGCCCTATTTCTATAAAATTCATAATTCCGTCATTTACTATATTATTAATTGTTTGAGTCCACATTACCGAAGATGAAATTTGTTTGGGTAATTTTTCCTTAAATATACTTCCTTGTACTTCAGACTGTGCATCAACATTTGTGTATACATTCCAATTGGCATTGTTAAAATTAAAATTATTTACATATTTAACAAATTCATCTGCCGCTTTTTGCATATAAGGAGAATGAAAAGCACCTGAAACTGCAAGAGGTATTACTCTTTTAGCTCCGGCTTCTTTAAAAATGTCAATATTTTTATTAATTTCTTCTTTGTCTCCCGTAATAACAATTTGTCCCGGAGAATTAAAGTTTGCAATATAAACATTTTGCATGTTTTTTGCTAAATTAATCACTGATTCATTATCTAAACCCAAAACTGCAGCCATAGCTCCGTTTGAACTTTGAGCCGCATCGTTCATTAATTTTGCTCTTTTTTGTATTAATTGTAATACGCTCTTTAAATCCAATACTCCGGCAGAATATAATGCCGCATATTCTCCTAGGCTATGACCTGCCGATGCTTTTATTTCTATATCGCATTTTTCTTTTAATGCTTCATATGCCGCAAGAGAAACTGTTAAAATACAAGGTTGCGAATTTATTGTTTCTGTTAATTCTTCTTCGGAACCGTTAAAACAAATTTCTGAAATACTTCTTCCCAAAACTTCATCTGCAGTATCAAAAACTTTTTTTGCTGCAGAAGAATATTCATATAAATCTTTACCCATTCCTTGTTTTTGAGCACCTTGCCCCGGGAATATTAATGCATACTTTTTCATCAAGCTATACCTTCTCTTAATTTAACAACTGTAGTGCCAACTGTCATACCTGCTCCGAATCCTGTTAAAATTGCAGTGGCAGGTAACTTTATTTTTCCTGATTTAATTGCTTCTGTTAGTGCTATCGGGATTGAAGCTGCTGATGTATTAGCATATTCTTGAATGTTTGAAATAACATTATCAGGGTTAAATTCAAGTCGTTTTTCTAATGCTTCTATTATTCTCATGTTTGCTTGATGTGGTATTAAATAATCTATTTCATTCATTTTTAAGCCTGATTTTGCTACACATTCTTCAATATATCCGGGAAGCTTTGTAACAACGTATTTATATACTTCCTTTCCGTCCATTTTAATGAACATTTTTTCCTCATTATTAGGTTCAACTAATGGACAATTTTTTCCGGGGAACGGCATTTTGATAAAGTTTCCGTATTGACCTTCTGCTTTTAAATCAACCGCAAGAATATCATCTTGTTCGTCATCAGAAACAGTAAGCATCATTGCTCCTGCTCCGTCACCAAATAATACGCATGATGTTCTGTCTGACCAATCAAGGCATCGTGAAACGGCATCTGTTGCAACTATCAGAACTGTTTTTGCGGTTTCTGATTTGATTAGTGCTCTTGCTATCCCCATTCCGTATATCAATCCTGAGCATGCTGCAGTTATATCAAAACATGCTGCATTTACGGCTCCTATTGCTGCTTGTATTTCACAGGCTGATGAAGGATATGCATGTGTTTCTACACTTGCAGCTGCTATTATAAAATCAATTTTATCAGCATCAATTTTTGATGTTTTTAATACTTTTTCAGCTGCTTTAATACCCATTTCTACCGCAGACTCGTTTCCTGACAGAACATGCCTTCTTTCTATTCCGGTTCTTGTTCTTATCCATTCATCCGAAGTATCTATTATTTTGGTTAAATCTTCATTTGTTACGACTGTTTCCGGGACTTGAAAGCTTATCCCCGCTATTTTTATCGGAATACTACTCATATTATGTTATAACTCCCCGTAATGCGATGCAATACTTTTATTTACTCCTGATTCTACCGCATTATATGCTACTTTTACAGCGTTCTTTATTGCATATGCGCTTGAACGTCCATGACATATTACTGTTATCCCTTTTACTCCAAGTAAAAGAGCTCCGCCAAATTCTTCATAATTTATTTTGGAATACATTTTCTTTAAAATAGGTCTTACCATTAACCCTACTATCTTTGAAAATGTATCGTGAACAAATTCCTGTTTTATCATATAGAAAAACATTCTTGCCACGCCTTCAATTGTTTTCAATGTAACATTACCTACAAATCCGTCGCAAACTATTACATCACAATTTCCTAAGAATATTTCTTTTCCTTCAGCGTTTCCTATAAAGTTTATTTTATCTTTACTCTCATCAAATAATTTATATGTATCTTTTGCAAGTTCGTCGCCTTTACCTGCCTCTTCTCCTATATTAAGTAATGCTACTCTTGGATTTTCTATTCCTAATACTGATTTAGCATAAATTGAGCCCATTAAACCGAATTGGAACAACATTACAGGTGTACAATCCGTGTTAGCTCCGGAATCAATTAATACTAATGGGCCTTTCATTGTTGGAATTACAGTAGCAATAGCTGGTCTTTCTATGCCGGGAAGTCTGCCCAACCCAAATAAACTTGCACCCATTGCAGCACCTGTTGAACCTGCTGCAACAACTGCATCTGAACTACCTGTAACTACTGCATTTACCGCAAGCACTATTGAAGAATTTTTCTTTTTCCTTATTGCTTGCCCCGGAGCTTCTCCCATTTCTATTACTTCTGAAGCTTGAGTCTTTTTTATATCTAATGACTTTAAATTGACTTTTATTCTCTTAGGCGGAAATATTCCTCCCCCTACAGAACAAACTATCCCTTCTTGGTCTATTCTATCCAGTTCTCGTTCAATATCATATAACTTTCCGACTAATTCTATCGGGATGTTATATTCCATTGATGCCCATACGGCTCCTTCAACTATCGCTCTGGGGGCATTATCTCCTCCCATTGCATCTATAGCTATCCTAGTCATACTACTTTATATCCCCGTTATTGTTTCCTATTCAGCTGATTGTTCTGTTTTTGCAAACTTTTTACTTACAACTTTTCCTTTATATGAACCGCATTCAGTACATACTGTATGTGTTAATATTGTTGCACCGCAATTTGTACAAATTGTTGTTTCGGGTACTGTCCCTTTCCAGTTTGCTCTTCTTGATGCTTGTTTTGCTTTACCTGTTCTTTTCTTTGGTACTGCCATAGTTTCTATTCCTTTTCTGTTTTAATTTTTTTAAATACCTCTAATCTTGGATCGGAAAAATCTTTTTTTATATATTTTGCTATATTTTCATCTCCATTACAATTTATATCACAAACAAGCTTATTTGGTATATGTAATATTACGCATTGGTAAACAAAATTTGATATATCTATTTCATCTTGTCCGTTTAAATCTTCCGTAAAATTATCTTCAGTTATCTCAAATTCCTTTGTATAACTATCATTAAGACTGTTTTTGATATAGTATTCTTCTGTCTCAAAATTAAATTCTTTTGTAAATTCTTTTAAACAAATGTCACATGTTAAATTTAATAAAGCTTTAATTTTTGCATAAATTTTTATAACATTTCCTGTTATTTTTATTGTTAAATCAGCTTTAACCGGTACAGTCTTATTAAACTCTTCGTATACTTCAGAAAAGTTAATGTGCTCTGTTTTTCCCTCTTTATTTTCAATATCTGAAATTTTAATCTTCATTGTTTTATTTTTAAATAGAAGAATTATTTTGTCAAATAACAAAAGAAGCAGATTTCTCTGCTTCTTTTAAAATTTCTAACCGCCTCCAAGATTATAGGTAAATGATTTTTGAATATTTTGTTGAAGTGCTTGGTCGGCTGATTGTAATTCTGTTTGTGCCGCTTGTAATTGTGTTTGATATTTTTGAAGTTCGGCATCCATCTTTTTATCTAAATTCTCAAGTTCCGCCTTTCTTGCCTCTAATTTCTTTACGGCAGGCGAATCTGTATTTCCTATATCTCCAATTTGTGATGTTAATTTTGTTATTGAATCTGATAAATTTAAACGTTGAGATGTTATATCAGTTATCTTTGATTGAAGATGATTGATATATTGAGTTAAATACATTTTTCTGTTGAATGTTACCAGAAATCCCATGATTTACTACCTTGTCTGATTTAGTGATCTTCCTCTTAAAAATACGTGCTCCGAATTCTGTGCCAGAATCAGTTCCGTCTTTTTAAGTTTGTATCTTTCATAGTTAATACGGTATTCAATCTTTTTGAGCTTCTTCTTTACGTTTAATAACTCATTAATAAAAGTTAATGTATCGTTTATAAACGTTTTTATCGGATTCTTTTTCTTTAAGTACGTTCTTAAGTAGTTCAAAAAGTTTATGAATCTGCTTATATTAACTTGTAGCACTGTCATTGCGGTAGGTTTTGCCACTCGCTACTCCTTTACTTTGACAAGACTACATGAATAATAAAACATTTAAAGAATAATAATTGCCTTTTTGTTTATTTTCCATTTTAGCCTTGTGTTTATTCTTTTTATTTTTAAAAATACTTATATTACAGTAATTTATATCGGTATTTTATTATTTTTTCTTTAATTTTTTTTGAATTTATGACAAAAAAAATTTACATTTTTTAACAAAAATGTAAATTTCTATAATTTATTTGATTAATTTTTACCTGTAAAAATTAAGAACATCGTTTACGAGATTTATGACCCTTGTTGTCATTTCTTCAATATATTCTGCAGAAGTTAGTCCGTTAATTACAATATCGGCATTTTTCATTGTGGGTCTTATGTAGACTTGAGCGGTTGTGTTTACGTCATTAAATTGATGTTCTGCTGCCGCACCTGTTTTTCCTCTTAATATAGCACGAGTAAACCATCTTTCTTTTATTTTTTCAAAAGGTGTAAATACATATACTTTAATATCAAATAAATCTACAAGTTCTTCTCCTAAAACATATAATCCTTCAGCCATAATAGCTTGTGTCGGATTTTTATATGAACGATTAGGAATACTCTCGCATGTTACAAAATCATATTCAGGTGCATTAACTCCGCATCCGTTTTTTAAGCTTATTAAATGTGCTCGCATTAACTCTAAATTTATTGCTTCGGGTTTATCAAAACTAAATCCTGTTTTATATAAATTTTCATAATTCCCTGCAAGCTTTAATTCTTCTGATGTATCTTTATAATAATCATCACAACATAAAGAAGTATATGATTCGTTAAATAACTTCTTTCTTAATGCTTTTGTAACGTAATTTACAAGAGTTGTTTTCCCTGATGCAGATTCTCCTGTAATTCCGATTAAACATTGCCTTTGTTTGTTACATACAAAATCTTTTACTATTTTTATTAATAATTTTTCATCAATAGATAAAATCAAAGGTTGTTTTTGTTGACTGTCTTCTTCCAGAATTTCTTTTATTCCGTCAATAATCTTAAAAACTGCAATGCTTGTATTGTCAACTTTGTTTACAGGATTTTTTTCTTTTGATATTAAGGCTTCTTCGGACATTAAATTCTCCACTTTTATATTCATGTTATTTGAATTAAAACTCATTATAAAATAATTTGTTAGTTATGGCATCTATTTTTAACTTTTATTACTAAATTTTGAAATATAATTTTTTATTTCGTTAATTCTTTCTTCCAATAATAGTTTTATAAAATCGTTACGTTCTTTTATTTGTTTCTCATTTGCTATTTTTCTTGAGAATAAAAATTGTTTTTTTGTATTTATTTTTATACTATTTTTTAATTCTTTTATTTTTTCATAAAATGATATATCTATAAATTTTGTATCTTCTTTCATTGTTGATAATATGTCATTTAATATATAAATTGATTCTTTAGGTATATTTTGGTTTAGAGCATTTGACAGTAAATTTAATTTCTCAAAAATTTCTTCATATTTTTTTAGAATGATTCTTTTTTTATCGGGAAGTGTTTTCTCAAAATAATTTTTAGTTATTTTATATCCTTTATCTACAAGTGAATCCTTTATGTTTTTATCTATTGTAAAATCAAATAGTATTATATCTTTTGTATCAATTACAATATAGTCATATCTATCGTTGTCAAAATAATCATTGAATACGTTTTCTGTAGAAAGAGCCCAAATTGTATTAATTATAGAATTTAAATAATCCATTGGATTTTTTATGTCACTGCCATCTCGTGAACCTTCAAGCCTAAATTCAAGTATTCTTGAATCAGGAGTATTAAGGCTTTCATACAGTTTCCATGCGGGCCAACTTTTTATTAAATCTCCGTCAACGAGTAGTGAACTGCCAAAATTTATTGGCTTCATTAGTCCGGGTAAGCCTGCCGAGGCTCTTACTGCTAACGCTATTTCTTCATCCGGAGTTGTTTCTTTTGAAAATATAAATGGAGTGTTTGTATTTATATCAATCGTTAATATATATAAATCTTTACTTATGTCTTTAAATTTAACTTTTTGATTTTTGTAATTATCTTTATATATTTTTTTACCTATTTTTTCTCGTAACCATTCAAGAAATATTTCACCTTTACTTATGGCAATATCATTTGTAAAAAGATTAATATTTAAATCTCTAAACATATTTATGTTGAAGTTAAAAAATAATTCTTTAATTTCTTCATAGTTATATCCTGATGCAAAAAACGAAGCAAAAACCGCTCCTACAGAAGAACCTGCAATTGCTCCCGTTTCAAAACCATATTCTTCAATAGCTTTAATGGCTCCGATATAAGTCATTCCTCTTATACCGCCTCCACCGAAAATATAGTTATATTTTAAATTTTTTCTCAAAATTAATCCTCTGAAAAAGCAGCCCTTTTTGGGGCTGCTTTTAAATTATTTATAAGCAATTTGCCTTCTCTTCATCGCTTACGCCTTTAATAGTAAGGCTTATTTTTCCTCTGTCATCTATTTTTATTATTTTTACAATAACAGAATCACCTACGTTTAGTCTGCCTTCTATAGTATCAATTCTTTCACTGCATACCTGAGAAATGTGTACCATTCCGTCTTTACCTGGGGCAAGTTCAACAAAAGCACCGAATTGAACTATTTTTACAACTTTACCTCTGCATACCATACCTTCTTGAGGTTTAAAGGTCATTTGGTTGATCATTCTCATTGCAATGTCTGCACCTTCTTTATCATTTGAGGTAATTGTAACTCTTCCGTCATCTTGTATATCAATTTCAGCTCCTGATGCTTCAATTATTCCTCTTATGTTTTTACCACCTGGTCCTATAACTGTTCCTATATCTTCTGTTGGAATAGTCATTGTAAAGATTCTTGGTGCATAAGGTGATAATTCTTTTGCAGGTTCTGATATTACTTCTCTCATCTTTGAAAGGATATGAAGTCTTCCTTCTTTTGCTTGTGCTAATGCTCTTCTTAAAGTATCATTTGCAATACCTTTCGCTTTCATATCCATTTGAAGAGCGGTGATTCCATCGTCATTACCTGTTACTTTAAAATCCATATCTCCCAAGAAATCTTCAATTCCTTGAATGTCGGTAAGAACAACAGGTTCTCTTCCGGGTTCTGTTATCATTCCCATTGCAACTCCGCCAATCATACATTTTACGGGAACACCTGCATTCATTAATGCCATTGAACTTCCGCAGGTTGAGCCCATTGATGTTGAACCGTTAGATTCTAATACATCGGAAGTTACTCTTATAGTGTATCCAAATTCTTCTTGTGAAGGCAGAGCCGGAACGTTTGCTCTTTCAGCCAAATTCCCATGCCCAACTTCTCTTCTTCCCGGACCTCTCAAAGCTTTTACTTCTCCTACGGAAAATCCCGGGAATATATATTTATGCATATATGTCTTCTTAACTTCAGGGTCAACGCCGTCAAGTTCTTGTGCCATTCCGGGACCTGCCAATGTAGCTACCGATAATATTTGTGTTTGACCTCTTGTAAATACCGCACTTCCGTGTGCTCTCGGAATAACTCCTACTTCACACCATATCGGGCGTACTTCATTCGGTTTTCTTCCGTCTGCTCTTACGCCTTCATCCAATATCATTGCACGCATTATTTTCTTTTCTGCTGCTTTAAATTCTTCAGCTACAAAGTCAATTCCTGTTTCTTCCATTATTTTGTTAATATAATGGTCTTCGCCCAGTGCTTCTACTTTCTCTTTGACCAGCTTTTTAGCTTCATCTAATTTATTTTGTCTGTATGTTCTGTCAAAGTTATGATATGCATCAAAAATCATATCGTGTGCAGTTTCGTCTATAATTTGCTTAAGTTCTGAGGTATCATATGGGTTAACAAATTCTTGTCTTTCAATTCCGCAATCTTTTGCAAATTGTAATTGAGCCTCACATTGTTTTCTTATTTCTACTTGAGCAAATTCAACCGCTTCCATAATATCGTCTTCTGTAACGAACTTACAACCGGCTTCAACCATAATTACGCTATCATGAGTACCTGCAACTACTATATCAAGGTCTGATTTATCAGCTTCTTGATGTGTTGGATTCGCAATTAATTTTCCGTCGATTTTTGAAACTCTTACTGCTCCTACAGGGCCTTCAAAAGGAGCACCTGTCAACATTAATGCACATGATGCACCTAACATTGCAAGAGTATCAGGTTGATTTACCTGATCATAGCTGAATAGTTGTGCAACTATTTGTATATCGTTTCTGTATCCTTTTGGGAACAGAGGTCTTAATGGTCTGTCTATTAATCTTGATATTAAAATTGCTTTATCGGATGCTTTCCCTTCGCTGCGGTTATAGCCTCCCGGTATACGCCCTATTGCTGACATTCTTTCTTCATAGTCTATTAATAGAGGGAAAAAGTCTATACCAACTCTCGGTTCTGGGCTTACGCAACAATGTACAAATAACATTGTGTCTCCACATCTCACTGTTACTGAGCTGGTAGCTGATTTTGCATATTTGCCTGTTTCAATGGTTACTGTCTTTTCTCCAACAGGAATTTCAATTTTTTTTGTTTCTACCATGTTTTTCTCTTTTCTTTTTTTACACTTCTATTTTTCAAAAATAATTATAACTTAAATATATTTTTATGTATAATATTTTGTATGATTGGGCGTGTTATTAAGATATTTTCAGATTTTTTTTATGTTGCAACAGACTTGGGAATTGTTGAAGCAAAGCTTAGAACTGTGTTGAAAAAACAAAAAGAAGAAATTTATACCGGTGATTATGTTGAGCTTGCTCAATTTGATGCTAATTCAATGCAGGCGTTTATATTAAAAGTAGTAAATAGAAAAAATCTTATTACAAAACCTAAAGCTGCAAATATTTCTCAAGTAATAATTGTATCTGCCTTAAAAGAGCCTGATTTGAATTTTGAACAGTTAGACAGATATATAGCACATTGTGAGTATAATAAAATAATTCCAGTGTTGTGTTTTAATAAAGAAGATATTCAAGAAGATATAAATTTAAAGAAAAAAATAAATGATATATATGAAAATGTCGGATATAAAATTATTTATACTTCTGCTTTAAAAAAGACAGGTTTAGAAGAGTTAAAACCGATATTAAAATCAAATACTTCAATACTCTGCGGTGCTTCAGGGGTTGGAAAATCTTCTTTGATTAATGCATTGCTTAATGAAACAAAATTAAGGACTCAAAATGTTAGTGATAAAACGAAAAGAGGTATTCACACTACAAGACATTGCGAACTTTTAGAAGTTGATAAAGATTCTTTTATTGTTGATACTCCCGGTTTTTCTCATTTGAAGTTCGATTTTCTTCTTCCATCTGAAATACAAAAATTATTTAAAGAATTTTCATTAAAAAAAGAAAGTTGCAAATATAAAAATTGTCTTCATACGGGTGAAATAGGTTGTAAAGCTATTGATATAATTAAAGATATGCCTCTATCAAGGTATGAAAGCTATAAAAAATTTGTTTTAGAGGCAAAAGATTATGAAGAAAAAATTTCTAAAAAATCAATTAAAAGCGAAAAAGGTTCAAAATATAATCAAAATAAAATTATGACAAAGATTTCTCATAAAAAACGAAATTCATCAAGAAAAACAATAAAACAAAAAATCTATAGGGAAGAAATATAAATGGAAGAAAATGTAAAAAGAAAATTCAATGAAATAAGGAAATCGGTTGAAGAATATATAAATAATTATGTTAAAGTTTTATATCCTGAAAAAATATATGAATCAATGAGGTATTCATTGTTAGCGGGTGGAAAAAGATTACGTCCTGTCATGGCAATTGAAAGCGCTTCTTTATTTAATGTTCCTTTTGAAAATATAATTCCGAGTGCTTGTGCAATAGAGATGCTTCACTGTCAGAGTCTTATACATGATGATTTACCATGTATGGATAATGATGATTTCAGAAGAGGAAAACCATCTAATCATAAAGTATACGGTGAAGCAATCGCAACGTTGGCAGGCGATGCTCTTTTAAGTTATGCGCCCAAGTTAATTATTGATAAAACTCCTAAAACTGTTGACAGTGAAATTATAATAAAAATATTGAATGAATATTTTATTGCTGCAGGGGTTGATGGTATTATTTCAGGTCAGGTTGTAGATATAGAATCGGAAAATAAAACAATTACCGCAGAAATACTTAATTATCTTCATGAGTATAAAACCGCAAGACTCTTTAAATTAGCCGTTAGAATAGGGGCAATAATGGGAAAAGCCGAGAAAAATATATTAAATGCACTTACCGAATATGCAGGATTATATGGGCATGCTTTTCAAATATACGATGATATATTAGATGCAACTGCGACTCTGGAACAACTCGGCAAAACTCCGGGTAAAGATGCAAATAGCGGAAAATCAACTTATGTAACAATGTATGGATTAGCTGAAGCAAAAAAACAAACTCTATTCCTTTGTAACAAAGCTTATGATATACTAAAAGAAAACAGGATAAACTCAAAAATTTTACATGGGGTTTTGGTTGATATTTCTGAAGGGATAAGTAAATGTTCTTAAATTCAAGCTATGAAGTAATAGTAAACGGAATTGAAGCTGCTTTTATTGCACAAATATTAAAGTTTTTGGGGCATATAGTTTTTAAAAAGAAAATAGATTTTCAAGTTTTGGCAACAACAGGCGGAATGCCAAGCGCTCATACTGCAGGAGTTGTTGCTTTATCTTCTACTGTAGGTATTATTAGAGGATTTGATTCTGTAGAATTTTCAATTGCTCTCGGATATGCACTTGTTGTTATGTATGATGCAGCAGGATTAAGACGTTCTACGGGTAAAATTGCCGCATGTCTAAATAAAATTTGCGATGATTATTATGTGCATGGTCAAGTTGGTGCTGAAAGACTTAAAGAATTATTGGGGCATACTCCATTTGAAGTTTTTGTTGGTGCAATTTTAGGTACTTTTATCGCCTTTTTGAATCATTATATTTTATTTCAGTAAATTATGAATAACTTTGAATTTTTAAATAACATTTCAGATGCAGTTTGTGTTTTTTCAAAAGATAATAATATTATCTTTAAAAATGCTGCATTTTCTTTTATTTTTAATGATTTCAAAGTATTTGATAAGTTTAAAAAAAGATTTAATTTTAATCTTTGTTTTTTATCTTCTGAAAATATTAAAAATATTACACCTCTGGATATATTATTAAAATCAGAAGAAAATTTTCATACAATATGTACATACCAAAATCCGAATGGTGAATATATTAATTATTATATATATAAATATATGTATGATAATTATAAAATGGTTGTATTTAAAGATGTAACTGCAAATAGAAATTTAGAAATATTACAAGACAGATATGCATCTTTAAGTGAAAAATACGATGAAATAAAGGAATCTACAGAGAAATTTTATAAATTACAAGAGCATGCTCAAAGCCAAGTTTTAAAAATGGGCATTATTAACAGAATTTCACTGGTAATAAGAGAAACAAATGATATTGTAACTGTTCTTTCAACCGCTCTTAAAGAAATTCATAATTTTATGGGCTCTTTTAAAACATATTTTTCTTTAAAAGAAAAGAATGGTTTCAGAATAAGATATGATGTTACGGGTGAAATACCTGATAATGGTATTTTAACGGACTATGATACAGAAACAATAAAAGAGATTAGAAATAAAAATATAATTGTTTCTGTATGTAAAAGAGAATTTTTAAATTCTGAAAAATTTCTATCTGATGGAATTAATCGTATTATAATTCCTGTTTATAATAAAAACAAATTACTGGGAATTATTGTGACACTTACCAAACAGAAATTTAATGCGGAAGAAAATAAAGAAGTATTGCAATCAATTTCAGTTCATTTGGCAAGTTCTATAATCCAAGCTGGACTGATTCAACAATTGAATAAAAAAAACAAAAAGCTTGAAAAAACACTTCTTGAACTGAAAGAGACACAACTACAATTAATTAATTCAGAAAAAATGGCATCTGTAGGACAATTGGTTTCAGGGGTTGCTCATGAAATTAATACTCCTCTTGCTTCAATAAATTCAAATAATTTAATGATATATAAAATTCTTTCTTCAAATAATATAGGTAATAGTCAAATAGAACTTTTAAAAGAATTAAATTCAATAGATATAGAAGCTGCAGAAAGAATATCTGATATTGTTAAATCATTAAAACGTTTTGTCAGACTGGATGAAGCTGAATTTCAAATGGCGGATATCAATAAAGAAATAGATTTAACTTTAAAATTAGTTGAGCATGAATTTAAAAATAATATTACTGTTGTTAAAAAATATTCTAATCTTCCCCAAGTATTATGCAGTGTTAACATGCTTAATCAGGTATTTATGAATTTACTTGTTAATAGCTGCCATTCCATAAATGAAAAAGGTGATAAGGGGAAAATTACCATAACAACTTTAGATATGGATTCTAACCTGATAGTTAAAATTAAAGATAACGGAATGGGCATTCCAACTTCGGTACAAAATAAAATATTTAATGTTGGTTTTACTACTAAAAAATTGGGTATTGGAACAGGGTTAGGTCTTAGTATTTCTAAAAAAATAATAGAATTACATAAAGGCAGTATTACTTTTGAATCAAAAATTAATGAAGGTACTGAATTTACTATTAGTATACCTTTAAATAAATAATGTCCGAGTAATTTTTTTATTATATAATCATTTTCAGAGAGGTTAAATATGATTATAAAAGCACCTAAAGGAACAAAAGATATATTACCGTCAGAAATAAATGACTGGTATAAAATAGAAACTGTTGCAAGTGAAGTATTTGAAAAGGCGAATTGTAAAGAGATAAGGACTCCTATATTTGAAGATACTGCCCTATTTGAACGTGGAGTAGGAGATACAACTGATATAGTAAATAAAGAAATGTATACTTAAAAAAGTGACAGA
>CANQOM010000020.1 GCA_947625445.1 Candidatus Gastranaerophilales bacterium | reverse complement strand
AATATTGCAGTATTTTTATCACCCGTAAGCAATAAAGGAGTGAAGCCATCTATATAATTATTCATCGACCATTCATTCCAATTCTGCATTTTTGTTTTAATACATTTATTCAGGTCTGGGAATATAACAACCGTCAACAAAACATTATTTTTTCTCGTAATTTTACTTACATCATATAAAAATTCTGAAATTTTTCTCTGTCTGTATGCGGACCATAATTCCCAATCACCTGTTCCATATTTTATCTCAACAGGGTCTATACCATACAATGATTTAAATTCATATCTTGCATATTTTGTATAGCCCCAATTTGATAGTGCATAATTAGAATAAGAAGGGTCTACCGTTTGAGGGTATCTTATATAATCAAGGTTTAACCCGTCAGGTTTATATGTATTAATTATCTCTTTTATTAATTCTTTTAAATATGCTTGTACCTCACTATTTGCAGGATCTAAGAAATAGCCGTTATGTTCCGATAAAGAAGGTATAGGAATATCAGAATCATAACTCATTAATCTTTTATTAGCCCAAGATGGATATATATTTAAAACATGCTCAGGATTATACTGAGGTTTTTCATTTCCGACATAAAATGTTTCAAACCAAATATGGACTTTCATATTTCTTTTATGAGCTTCTTTTATCCATATTTCTAAGGGGTCAAAACCTTTAAATTCTTCTCTTTGAGATATTACACCACAATCTTTAAGATATCTACTCGGATAAATAGTTTTTCCGTGAAAATATGTTTCTAAGAAAATATCAGTTATTCCTGCCTCGCAGATTCTTTCTACAGTTTTTTCTATTGCTTCCGGAGTCGTTTCTACAGGTCTTACCCATATACCTTTTAATTCATTATCATAGTATGGTATTGCATTTTTCATTGCACTATCTATAGAATCCATTGCTTCAGAAATATACGCCTGTGTTTTTTCAGGTTTTCTTTCCGCCTTCTTTATTGCACTGAGAGATGATACTATATATTCGGATGCTTTTTTATCATTATATCTTGAATCAATGCTTTTATAATAAGAAATAATAGCATTAACTTCTTTTAATTTTTCTTTTGCAGCAAATATAAGACTTTCGGGAGTTAAGAATATTCTTATAGCATTATTTTGATAATCAAGATATACTTTTGTTCCCACCTGAATATTTTTAGTAATCCAGGTTTTAGCCCTTCCATGACCTGAAATAACAAAACCGTTTTTAGGAATAATTGAATCAGCACCATTCAAACTTACTACCATATTATTCTCAACAATAGCTTCCGTACCAAATTCATTAGTACCAGTTCTTAAGCCAAAAACAGGGGTATAAATAATAAGTTGATTTGGACCTCTTAATCCAGGATAATTAGCATTTACATTACCTGCCTTTTTTGGATTAATTACACTTACCGGTTTATAATCCTGATGATAGATTATTCCTTCGGGAACTGTTGGGGTAGTAACTGAAGGCAAAATAGCCATATTTAATACTTTTTCGTTTAATTCAAATTTATTATTAATCTTTATATTCGGCTTTACAACATCAGGCTTTACAGGGGTATTATTTTTTACATCAATTCTTAAATTATTTTTTAATAATTCAGATGAAGCAATATCCTGACTAAATGCAGTTTGCATAAAAAATATAAATATAACCGATAAAAATAATATTTTCTTCATATTTTCATGATAATAAAAAACATAATTTTTGTTAAATTCTTAATAATTCTATACTCAAAATGATTAAAAAAAAATTAAATTATTAATTATTGACGGATTTTTATATTATTATAAAACTAAGGAGATAATTAATGGAATACAAAGATTATTATAAAATATTGGGTGTAGATAGAGATGCAACTGAAGCAAAAATAAAATCAGCATACAGAAAACTTGCACGACAATATCATCCAGATGTTAATAAATCTCCGGATGCAGTTAATAAATTTAAAGATATAAATGAAGCATATGAAGTTCTTTCCGATAAAGAAAAGAAACAAAGGTATGACAGTTTAGGCGCAAATTGGCAGCAAGGTGCTAACTTTACACCGCCCCCCGGTTTTGAAGGATTTAACTTTAACAATTTTAATCAGGGAGGATATAGTCAAAGTTTTTCTAATATGGGAGATTTTTCGGACTTCTTCAGTTCAATATTCGGCGACCTGATGGGTGCAGGAAGAAGAACCGGCGGAAAATCAAAAAGGGCTTCAGGTTTTTCATATGACGATTTATTTTCTCAAGGTAATGCGTCAGGAAGAAGAAATTTTGAAGAACAACCTGTTCAAGAAGAATCTCTTGATATTACACAGGATTTAAATATCACTGCAAAAGATTTAATGGGTGATAAACCAGTAAATGTTAAAATGAATACGGTTGAAAAATGTATGAAATGTCCGGGCAACGGGTCTTTATGTTCAGAATGCGGCGGAACCGGAATTGTCAGTAAATCCAGAAACTTGACCGTAAAAATCCCCAAGGGAGTAAAAGAAGGTCAAAAAATCAGGTTAAAAGGTGAAGGTAAATCAGATAATTACGGCAGAAAAGGCGATTTGTATTTTATTATCAAATTTAAAGATAATGAATATACAATTGATGGCGAAAATCTAACAAAAACCGTTGAAATTACACCTGCTGAAGCGGTTTTAGGATGCAAAAAAGATATATCAACATTACACGGTATTATAGGAATAAAGATTCCGCCTGAAACAAGAAGCGGGAAAATTTTAAGACTTAAAGATTTGGGATTGCCAAAAAAAACAGGCGGGTATGGCAATTTAAATATAAAAATATTAATTAATTTACCATCTCAAATTACTGCCAAGCAAAAAGAACTTTATAAAAAATTATTTGAAATAGAATAATTACAGTTCACTTGTTGTTTTAAAATGTAATTTTGCAACTTCATTAAGCCGTTCAAAATTGTATTTATTAATAAAATCTTTTGCTTCATCTTTAACTTTTGAAGAAGCTCCTTTTGAAAATTTAAGCTCGTACTTATTTTCCAATGCAATCATTCGTTTAACAAACTCTGCACGAGCCAGAACAGAGGCAGACGCAACTATTATATCAGTTTCAGCTCTTACCATTTGCTTCAATGTTATATTTTTCCCTTTTTTCATTAGCGCATTTTGAATAAGACTTTCATCACCAAATTTATCTGCAATTGCCATTTTACAAGGAACTTTTTCAAGAATATTTTCAATGGCTCTGGCATGTCCCCACGCAAGAAGTTTATTTAAATTATTGAATTTTTTATACAATTCGTTATATTTTTCAGGCATAATAACAACAACTGAATGAATTGCATTCGCTTTTATTTTGGCAGCAAGCTCTATAATTTTTTTATCATCAAGTTTTTTACTGTCTTTTACCCCAAGGTTGATAAAATATTCTTTATTTAAATCATCCGCCATGACAGAAGCAATAACTAACGGCCCAAAAAAGTCACCCTTTCCTGATTCATCCGTTCCTATATAATTTTCACTAAAACTTATTTGTGTTTTATCCTCTTGTATCTTATTAATATCTGTATCAGAAATTAAATTATCAACTTGTTTCGCTATTTTATCAACATTTTTACCCTGAATTAATAATTTAGAACTTGTGTAATATATTGCTTGATATTCTTTAGTTTTAGCTCTCCAAACAGAATATTGAACAACATCAAATTCTGCTTTATCATTTATAAATAGCTCTTTTAATTCTTGAGATTTATTTTTATCTATTTTTTTCGAATAAGTATTCATAACTTTAAAATAGCATAATTTTTAAAAATTATGAATAATGATATAATTAAATCCGGTATCACAACCTTCAAAATATAAGATAAAATATACCCGGACAATTAAAAAAGGAGAATTTAATGGAATTAGAAATTTTTCAGACAGGTCCTTTAGATGTTAATACTTACGTGTTAAAAGATAAATCATCCAAAGAAGCAATAATAATTGACTTGGGCAGCAATTTTGATAAAATTTATGACTACTTAAACAAAGACGGATATAAATTAAAATTTATTTTGAATACCCATGGACATTTTGACCATGTGTTAGGAGAATGCGGTTTAAATAAAACCCATCCTGAAATCCCAATATATATGCACAAAGATGATATTTTTCACCTTGAAAGATGCAACAAAGAATTAAAAATGTGGGGGTTTGGTTCTCAAAATAATGAATTGCCTGTTATAAAAGAATACATAGACGAAAATTCATCATTAAATATAGGAGAATATAAAATAACTATTTTACATACTCCGGGACATTCAAAAGGAAGCTTAAGCTATCTAATTGATAATAAACTGTTTTCCGGAGACGCTCTTTTCTATAATTCAATAGGCAGAACAGACTTTGAAGATGGTGACTATGAAACTCTCATTAATTCCATAAAAACTAAATTATTAACTCTATCTGAAGATACAAGAGTATTTCCGGGTCACGGACCTGAAACAACCATCAAAAATGAAAAAAGCTTTAACCCGTACCTGAGATAACTTTATTTAAGCAGTATCGCAACTGATACAGGTTAGTTATACTAACTTAGTTATTATAATTCGATATGTAACACATACAACGTATTTTTGAAAATTTACTTGGATAAATTAAAGACCTTCAGTATTTCTGTTATTAGTTTCCAAATATTTTTGAATCCCATTTACAATTTCATCTCTAAATTCCATTAAAAATGCACCAAGATTTTCAGAAAGATTTTGATTTACTTCGTTCATATATACCCTTTTTCAATTATCTGTATTTTATATAACGACATGTTTTTATATAAACTTTAGTATTTTTATCAAAATTGTAAATAAATCTTTACAACAAATTTAAAAATTTATGATAAACTGGGATAGATAAAGAAAATCAGGAGATATGAAGGAATGACAGAATTAAAAGAAAAATACACGGGTTTATTAAATAATAAACAAATTAAACTTGTTATATGGGATTTAGATGAAACCTTCTGGCAAGGAACATTATCTGAAAATTCGTCCGGGGGGGGGGATTTACAATATTAAACCTGTCGATAAAAATATAAATATTCTTAAAACACTCACAGACAGGGGTATAATGAACTCTATTTGTTCAAAAAATGACAAAGAACAAGCGGAAGAAATATTAAAAAAACTAAATGTATGGGATTATTTTATTTTCCCTCATATAAATTGGAACTCCAAAGGACCTGAAATAAAAGAATTAATTAATGAAGCTAATTTACGTGATGAAAATGTTCTCTTTATTGATGATAATCATTTAAATTTAGAAGAAGCAAAGTACTATTGTAAAGACATTAAAACTGCATCTCCTGACATATTAGAAATATTATTATCTTTTGATGCATTAAAAGGTAAAGATGATTCTGAACATACAAGATTAAAGCAGTATAAAGTTTTGGAAAAAAAGAATGAAGCCTGCAAAAAATTTAATGATAATTTAGATTTTTTAAGGTCTTCAAATATTCAAATAGATATAAAAAATATCGAAAATAGTAATCTTGAAAGAGTTCTTGAAATGATTACAAGAACAAATCAGCTAAATTTCACTAAAAAAAGAATAGATTCCGAAATGTTATCTGAATTAATAAAAAATCCTGAATATGAAAATAAAATTATATATGTCAAAGATAATTTCGGAGATTACGGGCTATCCGGATTTTATTCTTATAATAAAAATTCAAAATCATTAGAACATTTTCTATTTTCGTGTCGAATTTTAAACTTAGGAGTAGAACAGTACGTTTATTCTAAATTAAACTTTCCTCAAATAGAAATAATTTATCCCGTTGCGTATACATTAAAAAATGATTACACTCCCGATTGGATAAAAGAAACAGAAATCTTAGGAGAAGATAATATAAAAAATAAAACTACCAAAGCAATTAAAGCTTTACTGATGGGCAATTGTGACATAACAGGTGTAAGCCATTATTCAAACAATCCTAATATTTGTTTAGACTTTGGATTAACATTTGAAAAAGAAACTAACATACAAATCAGATATGACAGTCTAAATGTAATCAGAAGCTTATATTCATTAGATGAAGAAACAAAAAAATATCTTATAAACAAATACTTTTTTATTTTCCCCGAAATATTTGATAATATCATATTCAAAGATAATTACGATGTTCTAATAATTTCTCTTATGTATGATTACAATGCAAGATTTTTTAAAGATATTGAAAGAGAATTAATAATACCAGGTTATTTTTATGATTACTTAATAAGAAGGAACTTAGATATTACTACTGCACCCGCAAATAAATGTATAAAAGAACTTGAAGGATTTTATATAAAAGGCATCAAAGAAGAAGATATAGAAAAAATAAGACATTATGCAAAAGATTGCGGATATATAAAACCTGAAGAATTTAAAGAAAATCTTGAATTTTTTATAAGTAAATATAAACGTCCGGTTATTTTTATAAACGGAGCAGAAGCAGCTCACAATAAAGATGATGATGAAAAAACAAAAAGATATATTGAATTTAATAAAATACTTGATGAATTTATACAAACACATGATAATTGTTATTTGCTTGATTTAAGAAAATGGGTAAAATCAAAATCCGATATGACTGATGCAAGAACACATTATAAAAGATATGTATATATAAATTTGGCATCAGAACTGGAAGAGATGCTAAGCAATATTTTTAAAGAGGATTTAGGTAAATCAAAATTAACTTCCGTTCTAAAAAAACTTATTGAAAATTACCATAGAGAAATAAAATACAAAATAAGATTTGCAAGAAGAAAAATTATATGGATTAAATTCAATAAAAATGAAAGTTTTATAAAAATTTTCGGCCATTTTGTGTATAAAAAATAAAAATACATCGAATCATACAATAAAAATACAAATAATAATCATTATTTACATCAAAAGTATGATACTAAAAAAATAAGAAATATGGTAACCTTAATTTACGCTATACATTCACAACAAGGAGGAACTAGGTCAGATGGAAATAGGAAAATTAAGTTTACACAAGACTATTAATGCAAAAAATATTCAAAATGAAAACACTTCTAAGGAAAATAAGCTTACTACAAATCCTTTTGGAGTAAGTTTTAAAGGTAATGTAATACAAGCAGATGTTTTTGAAAGTGCAAAAAAATCATCACCTTTAAACAATATAACAGAGAAGAGTAAATTATTTGCCAGTGCAGTTGTTTCAGGAATAAATAATTTTAATGAATCATTTAAATCAAGAATAAACTCAATTGTATCTTTTGGGAAAAAAGTTACATCAGATTTTATGGATACAATAGAGAGAATTGGAAATACAGAAATTACATTTGATATTGAAGGGTTTAAAAATAAATTATTCCCGGACAGACAATATAGCGTAAAATATCTATCAAATAAGTCCGTAGATGAATTAAAAGGGATTTGGACAGATATTGAAAGTGCAAAAGGTTAAATAAGGGGAGAGATATAATGGAAAATATCCAAAAAATTAAAAATATAATTGAAGCACTGGGAGAACATAAAGATTCTGAAGCTGCAATAAGCCTTTTAACAGAATTAGGTACCAATTCGGAAGATGATGAAATTCGTGAAATGACCGCAAGAACTTTAATAAAAAAGAATACACATGAATCACTAAGAGTTGTTCTAATTTCTAAAGGAAAAGGAATAAATGATTTGAGTGCAAGAGTTGCAATGGCTTCAATAAATGAACTTCTTGCGCTAAAAGATAAAAAAGAAGCAATAAAAATACTTGATGATACAATAAAAATGCACTCAGACGAAGAAGTAAGAAATACAGCCCGCTCTGTACGTGCATTAATGACTTTTTCATAAATATTAAGAAGGGAATATCATATATAAAAGCTCCTTTTTTAGGAGCTTTTTGTGTTAAATGTAAATATTTTTTACATAAATAACAAAAATATAAATGTTTAGAGTTATAATAAACGAGTGTGTTTATTATGAAAATAAATTCTGCAGTTCAAAATAATACCCGTATAGGGTTTAAGTCAGCAAATGTTAATATACTTGCAACATCTGACAATCATGGCAATGTGCATTCATTACCAAAGTTTGTTAGGACTGTAGAAGCAAATAAAAATGCAATATTCCCAAAAGCAGAAGAAAAAAGTACATTGAATATCTTTGCAATAGCGGGAGATTGGTTCATAAATCCTTCAAAACGAGGTTTTATAACAAAGAAGAATATGACCAACGGCGATATTCAACTTGGGTTTTTAAAAAGAACAATTAAGCATATTAAAAAATTATCTGGCGGTAAAAATTTTGAAACGATTTTCACTATGGGAAACCACGATTTAGACGGCGGAGATAAATTTATTTATAAAGTCATCCAATCTGCTCCTATGAAAACTTTAATTACCAATGTTAATATTGAAAATTCTCCCGGAATAAAAAATTTACTTGAAAAAGACAATTCTAAATGTTGTAAATCAGTAGTTTATGAAGTTGAAGATGATAAAAATCCCAACTTAAAACATAAAGTTTTATTTTTGGGAATAACAATTCCGACTATGGAATTTTATAATCCGGGATTATTAAAGGATATGAGTTTCTTTGATAACGGTAATGTTAAAGATGCCGATTTATCCGAAGAAAAAATAATGGGTACAATAAATTCAGTTAAAAAAGAAGTTGAAAAGTTTAAGAAAGAAAATCCAAAAGGGGCAGTTGTTCTATCCTCTCATATGGGAAATGTTTTATCTAAAATTGTAAGAGATAATGTTCCTGAAATTGATGTTATTTTAAACGGACATGACCATAAATATTTAACATCAATTAAGGGCAAAACAAATATAAATTCTCTGGGAAAAGATAATGAACTTATTAAATCTTTAAATTTACATTTTAATGACAACGGTGATTTAGAAGATGTTGATATGAATTCATTCTTTTCCGGATTAACATTATTGGACGGAATAGAATCACACCCTATGCAATTATTTTTAAATGACAGTTTTTCAGAAGATATGAAACCCATAGTTAAATTAAAAGATACAAAAAAAATACTAACAGAATTAGATTATGGAGATGAAATAAGGTATTCAAACAGTTATCTTGCAAATTATTTAACAAGCGCAATAAAAAGAAGTATTAGAGATGTAGAACCCGAAGTATTTTCTGTCGGGCTGCAATCTTCTATAATCAGAGGCGGAATAAAAGATAAATCTAATAACCTTGATCTTATGAAAATCTTTGACGGGGTAAGTGAAGATTTATCTAACCTTCAAATCGGTAACGTTACAGGTAAAGAATTAACCGGATTAATTACTGAAAATATTTTGGGAAATCTTAAAGCCCCCACTCGAAATACCATTATTCATTGGTCTGACATTCAAATTGACAGAACATTAATATCGGATATAGCAAAAGGACAATCAGATAAACAATATAAAGATGCTATTAAAGTAAGAAATCAAATAACTAAAGAATTTGAACCAATTGAAGACGATAAAGAATATAAAATTGTCTTGGCGGATAAATATTTAATAAAAAATGATATTGAATGGCCACAAAAGATAAGAAATAAATTTGTTTCTCTTAATCAAACCTACGATAATATGTTTAGAGAATATCTTGAAGAAATTGATTACGATGTAAGAATAACAGATAAAACAAGAGAAAAAAGAGTATTATAAACACACAAAAAAGTGTAGACTGAAACACATTTTTACCGAACTATTTAAAATAATACCTTTTCGCAACCCCGAAAGACAGTGTTCGTTTGTTTCAATCTACATATTAAATATAGCAGAATTACGAAAGCTTATCACCCCCTTAGAGTATAAACTTTTGTACAGGCATGTAATACTGAGAATCTAATGCCAAAGAGTTATTTACTGTCTCAAAATGTTATCAACTATAACATTACCCATTTTATCAGTACCGACTGTAACCATGCCTGTTTGCTGAATATCTTTAGTTCTGTATCCATCTTTTAAAGCTTTTCTAACCGCATTAACAATATCATCGTATGCAGAATCCATATGAAAAGAATATTTAAGCATCATAGCAGCAGATAAAATAGTTGCAATGGGGTTTACAATATTTAATCCTTTTAAATCAGGAGCACTGCCATGAATCGGTTCATACATAGCATTTTTCGAATCTGACAAAGAAGCACTGGGTAATAATCCCAAAGAACCTGACAACATTGAAGCTTCATCAGATAGAATATCTCCAAATATATTTCCGGTTAATATAACGTCAAATTGTTTCGGATTTCTTATTAACTGCATTGCAGCATTGTCAACATACATGAATGAAAGTTCAATATTCTTATATTCTTTAGCAACATCCTGAACAATTTCTCTAAATAATCTTGATACATCAAGGACATTAGCCTTATCAACAGAACAAAGTTTTTTATTTCTTTGAGAGGCAACTTTAAAAGCACAATGTGCAATTCTTCTAATTTCACTTTCATAATAGCACATGTTGTTAAACCCGAATTTTTCTCCATTTCTGATTTCAATGCCTTTTGGGGTCCCAAAATACACATCACCAGTAAGTTCTCGAACAATCATAATATCAGTACCTGAAACAAATTCTTCTTTTAAAGGAGAAAGTTGAGTTAATTCAGGATATACAATAGCAGGTCTTAAATTAGCAAAAAGATTTAACTCCTTTCTAATACCCAACAAAGCCCTTTCAGGACGAACATCAGGCGGAAGTGAATCATATTTCCAATCTCCTACTGCTCCTAACAAAACGGCATCAGATTTTTTTGCGATATCAAGTGTAACATCAGGTAAGGGTGTTTTATAAGCATCATAAGCACAACCTCCTATTAAAGAAGGTTCAAATTCAAAATTAATACTATATTTTTTTGATATTGCCTTTAGAACTTTAACTGCTTCATCAGTAACTTCTTTGCCGGTACCATCTCCTGCCAGTAATGCTATATTATAAGAGGTCATATATATCTCCTTTTTTAGAAATTATATCACGGATAAATAAAAAGAGATTAACCGAAAAAGTTGAAAAAAATAATCTGTTTTCGATTATTCAAAAAAAATTGACGTGTTATAATTAGCATATCCATAACATCAAAGAAAAAAAGTAAGGCAAGAAAATGAAACAGGAATACATATTTATAGGCCCGCCGGGAAGCGGAAAAGGAACTCAAACAAAAATGTTGTCAGAGGAATATAATCTTCCTCATATTGATACAGGCTCTTTATTAAGAGAAGCGGTAGCCTCAGGCTCAAAAGAAGGAAAACTGGCAGACACATACATGTCAAAGGGACAACTCGTTCCAATTCAAGTAGTATCTGAAATAATAAAAAACAGGCTTTTAAAAGACGACTGCCAAAACGGTTTCATACTTGACGGTTATCCCAGAAGTTTAGAACAAGCCTATGCACTAGATGATATATTAAAAGAAGTAGATAAAAATACTCAAACTACTCCAAAAGTATTTTATTTTCAAATAGAACAGGATAAACTTGTTGAAAGACTTGTCAACAGACGTTCTTGTGCTAAGTGCGGTTCAATATACAATTTGAAGACAATGAATATTTCAGATAATACGAAGTGTCCGAAATGCGGTGGAGATTTAATAAAAAGAGATGATGATACAGAAGAAGTAGCCGTAAAAAGATTTGAAACTTATTTCAGAGAAACTGCACCTTTAATTGATTTATATAGCAAAAGAAATTGGTTAATAAAATTAGATGCAAGCCTTCCTATAGAAAAAATATATGAAAATTTAAAAGGAGCAGTTAAGGAATATGTCAATTCATAGAAAATCAAAATTTGAAGTAAATATAATGAAGCAAGCAGGCAATATAGTTGCACTTGTACATTCAGCAATGAAAGAAGCAGTAAAAGAAGGCATTACGACAAAAGAGCTTGATGAAATTGCATATAAAGTAATAAAATCGAATAAAGCAGATCCGACTTTTTTGGGTTACCACGGTTTTCCTGCAAGTATATGTACCTCTGTAAATGAACAAGTTGTTCACGGAATACCTTCAAACAACGTAATATTAAAAGCAGGAGATGTTATAAGTATAGATGTAGGCGCTACATACAAAGGTTTTGTGGGTGACAGTGCCTGGACATACCCTGTAGGTGAAATATCAGAAGAAAAGAAAATGCTTCTAAAGGCAACAGAAGAATCATTATTCGCAGGGCTTGAATATATGAAAACAAATGAAAAACTTGAAAATGTTGCCGGTGCTATTGAAGATGTTGCAAAAAAATATAATCTGGGCATTGTAAGACAATACGGGGGGCATGGTGTAGGCAGAGAAATGCATGAAGACCCTTTTGTATTTAACTATAGAACAAATAATCCTTTAATTCTTAACAAAGGTATGGTCATTGCTATAGAACCAATGTTAAACTTAGGATGTGATGATGTTGAAGTTCTTGAAGATGAATGGACTGTTGTAACAAAAGATAAAAAAGCTTCCGCTCATTTTGAACATACTGTACATGTTACAGATGACGGTCCTGAAATATTAACTAAATTATTATAAAAAAGGAAAAAATTATGCTTGAAATGAAAGTAATGGGAATAGCAATAGATACGGCAAGCGGTTCACCGATTATAGTATTAAATGACAAAGAAAACAGAAAAGCACTACCTATATGGATAGGTTCTGCCGAGGCAAGTGCCATTATAAGAAAAATTGAGAATATAAAAGTTGTAAGACCTATGACACATGACCTTATTATTGATATTATTCAAAAAACAGGTTATTCAGTTGACAGAATAGAAATAAATGACGTTGAGAAAGAAACATACTTTGCAACAATATTTTTATCAAATGCAAATGGAGAAGAAGTATCAATAGATTCAAGACCATCAGATGCAATTGCTGTGGCTATAAGGGTAGATGCACCAATTTTCGTTTCTGCAAAAGTACTAGCAGATGGCAGTGTTTCTTGTAATAGTGAAAAAGACGAAGCAGAATCTGAAGAATTCAGAAATTTTATACAAAGTATAAAACCTTCAGATTTCGAAAAACTTCTTAAAGACGACAAACAATCGGATCAGTAAAATTATTTAAAGAATACTTATTTTTTTTCACTCTAAATAAATTTCTGTGTTTGTTTTTAAAAACAGGCAAACTTCCATCAGAACTAAATTGAGATAACCCGACAATAGTGTCTTTACAAAAAACTTCAATGATAAATTTAAACATATATACCTTTCTTAATTATTGATGTATAATTTTTAATGATATATAATGAAAAATCAAGGAAAGGAATAGAAAATGGGAAAAATAACAAAAGATATGGGATTAATTGAAATAGTTCAAAACTATCCTGAAACAATAGAAGTATTTCAAAAATATGGTTTAGGGTGTATAGGTTGTGCCGCTGCAAGATTTGAAAACTTAGAAGCAGGTGCAAAAGTTCATGGAATTGACCCTGACAAAATGGTTGAAGATTTAAATGCGGCTATTGTAAAATAGTTAAAATTAATTTAGTTCCAAAAGAGGCTTACGAACAAGCCTCTTTTGTTTTAGATACAATATTTGGATTAATATTGATTAATATTGCGTGACAATTATTTATGTTTTTATTATGATAAATTTTACGAAATAAAAATTAGTTAAGGAGAAATAAAAAATGGAAGTTATCCTAAAAAAAGACGTACAAAATATCGGCGAAGCAGGTGATATAGTTAATGTAAAAGACGGTTATGCAAGAAATTTCTTATTACCTCAAAACTTTGCTGAAATAGCAACAAAAGGTGCGAAAGAAAACAGAGAAAAGAATCTGGCAAGAATTAAAGCAAAACAAGAAAAACTTCATGCAGAAGCACTTGAAGTAGCTAAAAAAATAGAAGAACTCGGGAATATAGAATTTTCTGCTAAAGCAGGCGAAAGCGGGAAATTATTTGGTGCTATTACTACAAAAAAACTTGCTGAAGAAATTAAAGCTAAAACAGGTATAGAAATTGACAGAAAATCTATTTCTTTAGATTCTCCAATCAATAAATTAGGTAGCTTTACAATGCAAATTAAATTAACTTCAAAAGTTAAAGTTACATTAGGAGTTAATGTAAATGCATCTGAAGTTCTTAAAGAAGAAATTGAAGAACCGGTTGAAAATAATTCTGAAACTGTAGAAGCATAATTATATTGACCGAGTAAATACAAAAGAAACGCCCATAAAAGAGAAGCAATTTTAAACAACCCGAGAGAACGTTTCGACACAGAATAAATTATAAAAAAAAGGACCTCCTTAATTTAAGGAGGTTCTTTTTTATTCTCTTGTAAGTTCTTCATCTATTCTTATCAATTGGTTATATTTTTCAATTCTTTCACCCCTTGAAACAGAACCTGTTTTAATTTGTCCGGCATTTACCGCAACTGATAAATCTGAAATAAATGTATCTGTCGTTTCACCTGAACGATGAGAGATTATAGTTTTATAATTATGCTTTTGGGCAAGTAAAATAGTATCCAAAGTTTCAGACAAAGTTCCCGTTTGATTAGGTTTTATTAAAATAGCATTAGCTATTTTTTCTTCAATACCTTTTTCAAGCAGCTTATAATTAGTAACAAAAAGGTCATCTCCGACTAGTTGGCATGAATTACCAATTTCTTGAGTTATTATTTTCCATCCAGAATAATCTTCTTCAGAAAGTGCATCTTCTATAGAAGAAATAGGATAAGTTAAAGTAAGGTTTTCAAGATATGTAATCATTTCTCTTGTTGTCATTTCTTTATTTTCACCTGTTAGAATATATTTATTATTTTTATACAGTTGTGAAGCGGCAACATCAAGACATATTTTTATTTCATTTGTATTATATCCTGCATCAGATATCGCAACTACAATAGCATCAATCGCTTCTTTATTTGATTTAAAATCAGGAGCAAATCCGCCTTCATCTCCAACTGCAGTTGAATATCCCTTTATATTTAAAAGATTTTTTAAAGAATGAAAAACTTCAACCCCCATTTTTATGCTCTCTTTTATATCGCAGCTTGAAACAGGTTGTATCATAAATTCCTGAAAATCAAGTTTATTATTTGCATGCACACCGCCATTCAATATATTCATCATAGGGATGGGTAAACTTGAAGCATTAATACCCCCTAAATATTTAAATAAAGAAATACCTTCAGAATTAGCGCAAGCTCTTGCAATAGCTAAAGACACACTTAAAATAGCATTTGCACCCAATTTAGATTTATTCTTTGTACCATCTTTATTTATCATTATCAGGTC
>CANQOM010000019.1 GCA_947625445.1 Candidatus Gastranaerophilales bacterium | reverse complement strand
CGGCAAGAACAACAAGAGCAACTCTCGGAACACCTGCTATCCCTTTACTTGTAAGCATTAATGTTCCCATAATTAATAATAATTGTAATGGCTGAAGTTCTATATCAACTATTTGCAATGAAAATAACATTGCCAATGCTAAATATAATGTTGAACCGTCTAAATTGAATGTATATCCTGTTGGCATTACAAAACCGACTATATTTTTTGATACTCCAAAACTTTCCATTATTTTCATGGCCTGAGGCAATGCTGCCTCTGATGTTGAAGTTGTAAATGCTAATAATGCAGGCTCTCTTATTGCTCTTAATAATGAAAAAACTGATATGCCTACAATTCTGCACGCTATATTTAATATTACAAATAAGAATAAAAATAATGCAAAATATAAAGCCCCAATAATCTTTGCATAATTAAGCATTATTCCCATTCCGCTTTCTGCAATTGTATATGATATTGCTCCGAATACACCGATAGGTGCAA
Organism: Candidatus Gastranaerophilales bacterium; assembly: GCA_947625445.1. Taxonomy (GTDB): domain Bacteria; phylum Cyanobacteriota; class Vampirovibrionia; order Gastranaerophilales; family Gastranaerophilaceae; genus Avigastranaerophilus. The sequence goes on along the minus strand of CANQOM010000019.1, from coordinate 15,621 downwards.
AATTCATTACAAAATGAGTAAACTTAAACATTACTTCCGATAATGATGTAATACAACTCAGAACGGGTTTTGCTTTATCTCCTGCCGCACATATGGCAAGTGCAAAAAATATTGAAAATACAACAATTTGAAGTAAGTTCCCTTCTGACATCGCTTTAATTATACTTGTCGGAACTATATTTATCATCATTTCAGATGTAGAACCGTGAGCATTTTGACTTGCCATAACAGATACAGTATCCATCATATTTGATGAAACTATACTTGTTGCAAACCCTGCTCCGGGTTTAAATATGTATCCGACTGACAATCCTATTACCAAAGCAAAAGATGTTGCAGTGGCAAAATATATTAATGTTTTTGCTCCTAATTTACCCAAAGAATTTATATTCCCATGTGTTGCTATTCCGGTAACTACTACAGAAAATAATAATGGAGCTATTATCATTTTTATCATATTCAGAAAAACTTGCGCCAGAGGATGCATTTTACTTCCTATTTCAGGAAATTTCCACCCTACAATTACTCCGAGTATTAAGCTTAGGAAAATATATAAAGTTAGTCTTGATGTTTTCATTCCATATCGTTCCTAAATAAATTATATCAGAAAAAAATTTAAATTATTAGGAAGATATATGATTGTAAATAATTTTTGAAGCTTTAACTATAAATTCTTTCCCTTGAAGATTATTATAAGGACGTCTTGCCAGAATAACAACAATATATTTTTTACCGTTTGGGCTCTTTACAATTCCTGCATCACCAAGCATAAAACCAATATCTCCTGTTTTGTGCAGCAAAATTGCTTCGGGAGGTAAACCTGCTTGCAGAAGTCTGTTATTTTTTACGTGAGATAAATATTCAGAAATATGTCTTTTTGACTCTGCACCTACTATTGTTGTTGTATCTAAATTATACAATATTTTACCAAGTTCCCTTGCAGTTGTGACATTTGTTCCGTCTAAATCCGGAAGCCAATTATTGATATGTGTTGTTTTTAATCCCCATTGCTGCATTGCTTTATTTACTTGGGGCATTCCGCCCATTTTTGACATTATCATATTGGTTGACGAATTATCTGAATTTTCTATCATTATTTTTGCAAGATAATCCATTGTATGAGATATTCCGCCTTGTGAATATTGAAGCTTTCCCGAACCTGGGGCTCTGTAATAATCTTGCAATACCATTGTGTCATATAAATTGAATTTGCCACTTTCTATTTCCCTGAACATTTCAATTAATACCGGTAATTTAATTATGCTGGCAGCCGGATATACGGCGTTCGCATTTATATCTACATATGAATTGTTTGTATATTCATATACATATATTGAAGGATTTATTTTTGGATATTCTGATGCAAGTGATATTAAACTGTTTCGTAATCCTGTTCTTTGAAGTCCTTCTTGTATATCTTGCATTATAGGTTTTGAATATTTTGAATCCTTTATTAAATATTTTCCTAAAAATAAATCTTTATACAAATAACTGTTTGTAGGATACATTAATTTAGAATAATCAATTTTCAATATATTAGTTCTTTGTGAGGGGAAAGTATCAGCTATGTATGATTTAAATGAATATGGAAGAACGTAAAATAATAAGGTTAAAAAGAATACAATTGAGGCAATTTTGCCAAAAATCGATGTATTTTTTTTCTTTGTCTTTTTATGTACTCTTTTTCTTATAGGTTTGATTCTTTGAGGCTCTATGTTCTTAAAATAATACTGTTCATACATTGATGTATATAAATCGGTATTTGCATAATACTCTTTATATCTTGGCTTCGGCAAATTTATTTCCTCCTGATTTAATATTATATTATATATAATAAAATTTCTACAATAATGTTAAAATATGCAACAATTTGTTTAATATAACAAAGTATATTTTAGGGCTCGTCGAAAAAGCGACAAGACCGCAAGCTAAGCAATTTCAAGACTGTAATATTAAGATTGTTCACCGGATAAATAGTAAACTTGATTATACCCGATTGGACAACTTATCATAGTTATATTTTGCAATTGATGCTTGAGCTATACCCATAAATAATAGTGAAAATGCTAACGCAATCCAATAACCTTTTAGAGAATAATTGTATTTAAAAACCAATATATAAACAATAGGGCAGCCTATTCCCCAATATCCTGTCAGAACACAATATGTTACAATTTTAGTTAGTTTAAAGCCTTTTAAAATACCGCCTGCTACAACTTGGAATCCGTCAAAAACTTGGAATAATGCAACTATTGCAACAATCGGAATGGCTATTTGTAAAACTTCTTTGTTATCTGTAAAAAGTTTTAATATTTGAGAAGGAAATAAACTTAATACTATTCCTGAAAATGCCATAAACCCTACTCCCATTAATATTGCACAATAGGAATATTTCTTTATTTTGTCGTATTTATTTGCTCCTAAATTGTATGCTACTTTTATTGAAAGTCCTTCTGATATTGATAAAGGTATCATAAAGGTTGTGGATGATATTGTTATTAGTATATTATGTACCGCAGAATATATTGATGCTTCTCTCCCTAAAAGAACGGTTACTATATTAAATGCCAGAAACTCTAACGTAAGACCAATGCCTATGGGACATCCTGTTTTTATAATCTGTTTTATGTAAGAAAAATCTATTTTTGACTTAAAATCTATTAATTTAAACACATATAATAACAAAGTTAGTCCCATTAAAGTCCTTACAATTAATGTTGCAATTGCCGCACCTTTTGAACCCATGGCGGGTATTATTCCTATCCCAAAAACCAGTATTATATTTAATGCAAGATTGATAAATACAGAAGTAAATATTATTATATTAGGAAGTTTTACTATCTCATATGCTTGCAAAAATTGTTTTATTCCCTGAAATAGAAACATACCTATCATTGAAAATGATACTATTGAAATATATTCTTTAATATAAAAAATTATATTTGAATCAAACCCTAAATAATCTATAAGATATTTTGTGCTATAACATATTACGGTAAATAATATTCCGATAAATACCGAAAAAATTATGCATGTTAACAGATATTTTTTTATACCTTGTTTTTCTCCCCGCCAATTTGAAAGAATTATTGATATTGCATCAATTATTCCCAAAGGGAAAATAAATATTGTAAAAAGTATTGAATTTGAAATACTTATTGCCGCCAATGAATTAATATTATATTTTGCTACGACCAGTATATCAACTGCACCTATTAATATATGACCTAAATTTCCCACTAATAACGGTAATGATAATATTAAAAGTTCTGCAATATAATATTTATATTCTTTTATTTTTTCCGTAAATGTATTTTCTTGTATCATTACTTTATACTATATTAAACATTTTTTTATTGATATTCTCCAAGCCAATTTTTGAAGAATGTTAAACCTGCTTCGGCACTCTTTTCGGGGTGAAATTGCACGGCAGTTATGTTTCCTTTTTGGACTGACGAACAAAAATCTATATGATAATTACAAGTTGAACTTATTATACTTTTATCTTCAGGAACGACATAATATGAATTAACAAAATAAAAATAATCATTTGGAATATATTTATTATTATTTGTTGTAATAACTTTATTCCATCCGATTTGAGGAATTTTACCTTCTTTAAAACGTTTAACTTCTCCTTTAAATACAGATAAGCCTTTAACAGAAGGTGCTTCTTCACTTTTCTCAAAAAGTATTTGAAGTCCTATACATATACCTAAAAATGGGATATTATTACTGCAAGCTTCTTTTATAACAGGAATTAATCCTTTTTTATCAAGATTGTTCATTGCCTGTTCAAAATGCCCCTGCCCCGGGAATATTATTCTTTTAGCATTTAAAATTATATCTTTATCAGATGTAATTTCAAAAGGACAATTAAGAAACGTCAACATATTTGCGACGCTTCTTAAATTTCCTGCATCATAATCAATAATTACGGTTTTATTCAAAATAGAAACCGTCCTCTTTTAACCTTTTTACAACTTCTTGCATTTGATTTTCAGATGCAACTATAGACATTCTGAACCAACCTTCGCCGTTGTTTCCAAATGCATTACCGGGAACTAAAACTACCCCTGATTTATTTAATACTGCATCGGTAAATTCTTTTGAAGTTTTATATTTTGGAGGAATGGGAAGCCATAAATAAAATGTTGCTTTTGGGGGATTGATTTTATCCATAGGCCAACCAAGGTCTTTAAACCCTTCAACAATTACCTTTTGTTTTCTTTCAAACCTATGATTAGCTTCATTAATATATTCTTCGCCTTCTTTAGAATTTAATATATCAGATGCTGCTTTTTGTATAGGTTTATATATACCGGTATCAATAGTTGATTTAAGTTTTCCTAATATTCCAACCGCATCTTTGTTACCGCAAACCCAACCTATTCTCCATCCTGTCATTGAAAAAGGTTTTGAAAAACTGAAAAATTCAACCGCAACATCTTTTGCGCCTTCAACTTCAAATACACTGTGCGCTTTTGGTGCACCTTCAAATGTTAGGTCTATATATGCAGCATCTGAAATTAAAAGAATATTATGTTTTTTACAAAATTCTACTGTATTTTTCAAATATTCTTTAGTGCAAATTGCCCCTAAAGGATTATTCGGATAGTTAATTACCAAAGCTTTAACTTTCTTTTTATCAAAACCGTCTTTTTCAAGATTATTCATAACTTCTTCTAAATCAGGCATGTAATTATTTTCTGGGGTTAAAGGAATGCCGTAGCTCATACCTCCTGAAACTTTTACCATTTCTTTATATGAAGCGTAACCTGGGTCCGGTATTAAAATTATATCCCTTTCTTTTATATCACTTTTCGGATTAATTAAAGCTCTGATTAAATTTGCAATACCTTCTTTAGAACCGATTAATGCACATATTTCTGATTTTGCATCAAAATCAACACCTGTACGTTTTTTCATATTTATTGCAATAGAATCAAGTAAATATGATTCACCTTTAACAAGTGTATATGTATGCATACCGTCTGTATTGGCATATTCAATTATTTTATCCGTAACCAATTGAGGCGGTCTTTCAACAGGTGCACCCATTGCTAACGAAATAGGAGCTCTGCCTTTTGCGGTTAATTCCGGTGCTAATCTTGCAGTTTCCATTTTTATTTGAATCATTATGTATGTTTCTAATGATTGTACGTAATCGTTAAATAATTCTTTCATATTCTTTCTCCGGTTAGTTTATCTTCTGATTGCCATGCCCAGGCGTTATGATTGTGTATACTTTCCTGTGCTTCTACTTCTACTTCATAAAATGTAACCTGATTATCTTCTTTTAACAAACAAATTACATCTCTTAAAACATCTTCTACAAATTTAGGATTATCGTATGCTGCTTCTGTAACATATTTTTCATCGCATCTTTTTAATATTGAATAAATTCTGCTGGAACCACAGCTTTCTACTTTATCGACTAAATCTTCAATCCAAATTATATCATTTTCTCTGTAACTTACTTTTACTTTGACCATTGTTCTTTGGTTGTGAGCCGAATAATCAGATATCTCCTTAGAACACGGACATAGTGTTGTTACCGGAACTTTCACTCCTAATATAAATTTATAATCATCTCCTGTTAAATCTCCTTGAAAAGAACAATCGTATCCTACAGGAAATTCCATCTCACTTACGGGTGCTTTTTTATTTATAAAATATTTAAATTCAAATTTAACATGTGCACTTTGAGATTCTAATTTTTTTTGTAAGTCACAAAGTAATCCTTTAATATCAACGCCTAAAAGATTTTTTCTTGAATAGTCGCTTAAAACTTCAATAAATCGTGACATGTGAGTACCACGATAGTTATGAGGTAAGGTAACACTTAGTCTTGCTTTTGCTGATACTACTTGGCTTTTTGCATTTTTTCTTTCAATAATTAACGGTACTTCTACTCCGTTAACACCTACTTTTTGTATGTCTATACCTCTTTTATCACTTTGGTTCTGTATATCTTTTAATTCGCTATTCATTATCTTCCGATTCTAATGATTCCATATTGTTATTTTCCATTGCAAGTAAAAGTTTTAAGGCTGCTATTCTCTGTGTTTTGGGAGGTGCTGCTCTTAAAAGTTCTATTGCTTTAATCATAACAGGGTCATTATCGTACCAACGATTACCTTTTCCTGCAAACTTTTGTGTGATTTCATAGATTCTTTCAATGACATCTTGGGCAACTTGTTCTTGGAGTGATACTATAAAATCCGCTGCTACTGATTTATTGTCATCTGTTTGAAGTTTTAAAAGTTCCAGTGCTTCTTTTAATATTGGGTCATTGTCATACCAACGTTTAAATTCTGATGCCATTTATACTCCTAACTTTTCTTGTAGTGTCTTTTCTATAACAGTTTTTGTTTCTTCAAAAACTGTTTCAATATTGTTATTTGCATTTATTATCTTGATTCTGCGAGGATGTTCTTTTAGAAGCTCCAAATAACCGTTTCTTACCTTTTTAAGAAATTCAATACCTGATGATTCCATTCTGTCTTTTTCATCCCCTACCCTGTTTTGAGATGTTTCAAGTGATACATCAAAAAGTAGTGTTAAATCGGGAATTATTCCGTTAACGGCTATTCTATTTAAATCTTTTAAAATATTTATGTCTTGTCCTCTTCCATAGCCTTGATAAGCAATAGTTGAATCGGTATGTCTGTCGCATAAAACGATTTTCCCTTCTTCTATTGCTGGTTTTATTAGTTTTTCAACATGTTGTGCTCTGTCTGCAAGAAATAAAAACATTTCGGATTTGTCAGAAACTTCTCCTTCATAATGCAATAAAATTTCTCTTATTTTTTTGCCCAATTCCATTGCGCCCGGTTCTCTTGTCGTAATAACATTATAGCCTTTAGTTTCAAGGAAAGTTTTAACTTTATTAAGTTGGGTAGTTTTCCCTGAACCGTCAATACCTTCAAAAGTTATGAATAACCCTTTTCCCATTACAGAATATCCCATCCGGTATATTTTCTCAAAACTTTTGGAATTGTAACAGAACCGTCTTCATTTTGGAAGTTTTCAAGTATAGCTGCAAATGTTCTTCCTACTGCCAAACCGGAACCATTTAAAGTGTGAACAAAAACAGGTTTACCCGTTTCTTTTGAACGATACCTTATATTAGCTCTTCTTGCTTGGAAATCTCCAAAGTTTGAACAACTTGATATTTCTTTATAAGAATTATATGAAGGAAGCCAAACTTCTAAATCATAGCATTTTCTTGCTGAGAAACCTATATCCCCTGTTGAGAGTGCTACACGTCTATATGGAAGTTCAAGTAATTCAAGAATACGTTCTGCATTTCTTGTTAATTTTTCATGTTCTTCAACACTGGTTTCAGGTGTGCATAACTTTACAAGCTCAACTTTATTAAATTGATGTTGTCTTATTAATCCTCTTGTATCTTTTCCTGCAGATCCTGCTTCACGTCTAAAGCAAGGAGTATATGCAGTCATATATTTGGGTAAATCTTCTTCATTAAGTATTTCACCTGAATATATATTTGTAACAGGGACTTCTGCAGTCGGAATTAAATATAAATCTTCTTCTTCGCACTTATACATATCCTGTGCAAATTTAGGCAGTTGCCCTGTTCCTGTCATTGCTGCTGAATTAACCATTACCGGTGGTAATATTTCCTCATAGCCGTGTTCTTGTGTATGAGTATCTAAGAAAAAGTTAATTATAGCTCTTTCGAGTTGAGCGCCTTTTCCTCTGTATAGTGAAAATCTTGATTGTGAAAGTTTTACTCCTCTTTCAAAATCTACTATATCTTTTGCTACACAAATATCCCAGTGAGCTTTTTGCTCAAAGTTAACTTTTTTTACTTCTCCTACTCTTTTTATTTCAACATTATCAGCATCAGATAAACCTATAGGTGTTGTTTCGTCAGGAATGTTTGGAGTTGATAATAAAAGATTCTTTTGTTCAACGTCCAGTTGTTGTTCTTGTTCTTCAAGATTTTTTATCTCTTCTCCGATTTCTTTAACTTCTGCTTGAATACTATCTGTATTTTGACCTTGTTTTTTTAAATTGCCTATTTCTTGCGACATTGATTTTCTTTTGGCTCTTAATTCATCAGCCTTGGTTTGTACTTTTCTTCGCTTTAAATCTATATCTAATATCCCGTCTATTGATAAAGAAGGATTCCTTCTTTTAAGTAATTCGTTAATTTTGTCTGGATTTTCCCTTATTAATCTTATATCAAGCATTTTTTCTCACCTCGTATCGTCAAAAATATTTTATAAAAAAAACACATAAAATAAAAGATATTTTTTTGATATAATCATATTGAGGAATAAAGATGGCTAAGAAAGAGTATAAAAAGAAGATTTTATTTGTTGGCATGCCGGATATGGCTTTAATCTGCCTTAATAAATTGGTAGCTCAAGGGATAAATATAGTAGGAGTTATTCCGCCTGCGAAAAATGAGCCTACAAATAAGTTAATGATTGATACTGCTTTATCTTTTGGACTAAATGTTATTGATTATAATATAAGTCTTAATGATAAAGGCTTTTTACAACGGGTTAAAAATCTTGATGCAGATTTGGGTGTTGTTGCTTCGTTTAATAAGAAATTGCCTAAAGAGCTTTTAAGATTAACAAAAGACGGTTTTATAAATCTTCATCCTTCTAAATTGCCTGATTATAGAGGTGCAAATCCATATTCTCATGTAATAATAAACGGAGAAGAAATGTCTGCTATTACTCTTCATTTTATGGATGAGAATTTTGATACAGGTGATATTATAAGTCAATACAAATTTAATCTGGATTTAAATGAAACAATGGGAACACTTTTTTATCGAACAAATAATATGTGTGCGGCAATGTTAGCTGAAGCATTAGATTATTATGAAACAAATGAATTTCCCAGAACGGCACAACCTAAGAATGGAGAATTTAAAGTCGCTGAGGCTTTATCTTTTGAAAAAAATAATATTTTTATTAATTGGCATAAATCTGCTGAAGAAATTGAAAGATTTATAAGAGCGCTTAATCCTTTTATAGGTGCTATTACTTGGTATAACAAAACAATTTTAAGGATAAATTCCGCTTATGTTATTCAAAAATCTCATAATTTGGTTCCCGGAACAATAATTGATACAAAAGGTTCTTTTAAAGTAGCGTGCGGAAAAGATATTCTTGAAATAGATTCTGTACAATACGGCGGATTTTTTATATCTTCGGGCAGGGATTTCTTAGAAAGAATAAATCCTAAAAAAGGTGAGGTTTTGTATAGTGGAAAAGCTTAATATAGTTACTGCCGGACTGCCTGTTGCTTCACAAAATAAGGGGTATGAAAAAGGACTAAAAATTATTAAAGAAATGAACCTTGATGGTTTGGAAATTGAGTTTGTACACGGTGTGAAAATGAATGAACAAACTCAAAATTTTGTTAAAAACTATATGAAAGAAAACAATCTTGTTGTTACATGTCATGCTCCTTTCTATATAAACTTAAATTCAAAAGAAGAAGAAAAAATTGACTCAAGCATAGAAAGAATCCTTGAAACTGCAAGAGTCGGTAAAAATATTGGTGCTTATAGTATTACATTTCACGCTGCTTTTTATATGGGGCAAAATCCTGAAGATGTTTATAATACTGTTTATAACTCTATGGAAAAAATAGTTTCAGTGCTTGAAAAAGAAGATAATAAAGTATGGATTAGACCTGAGACTACAGGTAAGGCTACTCAATGGGGAACTTTTGAAGAAATTGTTAAATTATCAAAAGAATTTAAAACAGTTCTTCCTTGTATAGATTTTTCTCACATTCATGCACGTTATAACGGTCTTTATAATACTTATGATGACTTTTCAAAAATAATTGAATATATAGGTAATGAACTCGGGAATGAAGTATTAAATAACTTTCATGCACATTTGGCAGGTATTGATTACGGCTTGAAGGGTGAGAAAAAACATTTGATTCTTGAGGAAAGTGATATGAATTATAAAGACCTTTTAAAAGTTTTTAAAGAATTTAATATTAAAGGGGTGCTTGTTTGCGAAAGTCCTAATATTGAAACAGATACTAAAATTTTAAAAGATTATTATATGAGTTTATAAATATGGATTTAATATATTTAAATACGGATAATTATAATTTTAATAAGCCAAAATTGCATAATGCCGGAAGATATATTGTTGAGTATATGGCTAAAAATATTTATAATATATCAAATTCGGAGTTGGAAATTATTAATAAAAAACCAAAATTTAAATTTTCAGACATTAATTTCAGTATATCTCATTCGAAAAATATTGCAGCAGTTTGTTTTGCATCTTCTCCTGTCGGTTTTGATATAGAAAAAATACAAGTGCGTGATTTTACTTTAATATCAAAGAGAATGAATTTTAAAACCGTTGAAAATACATTAGACGAATTTTATAGAAATTGGACAGAATATGAAGCAACTTATAAACTTCAATTGCCCTCAAAAGTTATATATACCTCTAAATTAACTGATGATTATGTTTTTTCAATCGCACTTCCTATTGAAACGGATATAAAAAAAGAATTAAATATTATTGAATTGCAAAATTAAATAAAAATAGCCGATTTAACTAATGAAAAAGTATCAAAAAAATATTATACTTCCCTAAAAGGAGTTTTAATATGAGAAATCCTAAAAGGTCATTAATTAATGCATTAAATAAAAAATGTACAAAAAAAGTGCGAATATGCACTATGAAATTTTGTGCAACAGGTTGTTTAGTTGAAGACTACGACGATGATGATATAGTATGCCTTGATAATGTTGAAATATACTATACTGATGGATGCAGAGATAAAGAAAAACGGGATAGTATTTGTATATGTGATAATAATATTATAGCTTTTGAAGCGATATCAGAATAAAAAAAATATCGCATCTGCTTGCGATATTAGTCTAAAACTATTTTTAGAATTACAACTATTCTTATATTTCGCTCTTCATGTCAGGTAATTCATTGAAATTGAATATAAAATGAGAATACCTTTCCATTCTTAATTTGAACCAAACTAACATGGTTTCAGAGCCATAAATTTTAATTGTTCTCATTCTGTCAAAATTTTTGTTGCTTCTGTTGTAAGCTTCATCAATATATGTTTGACACTTGCAATTTAACTCTTCTACTAAATCGTAGAGAGTTTTTAACCAAGCGGCCTGTACGTGTAAATCATTTACTTTGTACTCTAGAATCATAATCCTTCCTGACTGATATTAATCCATATTATATGAACTTACATGATTATTATTCCGAATTTTTAATTTTTCTAAACATCTTTTTATGAAAATTTTAATTAATTTTTTATTATTATTTTTTTAATTTATTGAAAATCCTACTTGGACAATATTATTCAATTAAAAATGAAAATGTATTATATTAAGAAATGTTAATTTTATAAGATAAGATTTTTTTGAATGTTGTAAAGTTGCATAGTATTTTCCATTAACATTGCAATTGTCATTGGACCTACTCCTCCCGGAACAGGTGTAATATATGAGGTTTTATCTTTGACTTCGTCAAATTTTACATCACCTTTTAAGCCTTCTTCAGTTCTGTTTATACCGACGTCAATAACAATTGCACCATCTTTTATATATTGTGAAGTAATAAAATGAGGCATTCCGATTGCAGAGATAACTATATCCATTAAAGAAGAAATATCTTTTAAATTTTCCGTTCTGCTATGAGCCATTGTTACGGTTGCATTTCTCTGTTGTAATAATAATGATAACGGTTTACCTACAATATTTGAACGACCTATTACAATAATATTTTTCCCCTCCAGTACGATTGAATATTCATCTAATAGTCTTAATATTCCTTTAGGCGTGCAAGGAAGTACATAAGGATTATATCCTAAAGCAAGCCAACCGAAATTGTATGATGTAAAACAATCTACGTCTTTTATTGGGTCTATAGCTTCCGTTATTTTTTGTTGATTTATATTTTCAGGCAAAGGAAGTTGAACGAGTATTGCATTAACTTCCGGATTGTCATTCAGCATATATATCTGTTCTAAAATATTATCTTCTGAAACGCTTGAAGGCAGTTCAATAATATAAGAGTTATATCCGATATATTCCGCTTTTTTTTGCTTATTTTTAACATATATTTTGCTGGCAGGGTTGTTCCCTACCTGAATGACAACTAAGTTGGGTTTTTTATCCAATTTAACAGTTTGCGTTCTTAAATTTTCAATAATTTTATTTGCACATAATTTACCATCTAAAATAATTGTCATTGAATTTCCTCGTTTTGCGGAATATTTAATCTGTAATACAGTTGTTCTATAGCATTTTTAACGACATCAGATTCTTTTGATATTCTGTTGTTTTTTAATTCATCATCTTTTGGAATTGTTCCTATTGTTGTTAAATCATATTTATTCAATAAAGTAAGAAGTGGTTCAATCTCCTGTTTATTAACCTTGTTGAGTATAACTCCCAATTGTTCCCCCGCAGCATACTTTGCACTATACTCTTCTATCCTTTTCGCAAGGTGTATAGAAGCTTCGTTTGGTCTCGCTATTACAAGAGTTACATTTATAGGAATATCTACTAATTGGTATAAATATTTAAGGTCAAATTCACAATCAAATATTACAAAATCATATCTGCTAATTAATTTTACAAGTGCGTCATTTAATTGCTTAGTAATAGGACAACGGCAATCTTTTGAGCCAATAAGCCATGATACTATAATATCGGTATTTTCGTCAATAGGAACAAGAATATCTTCTAATGCCCATTCAATGTATTCTTGTTTAGTCATATTTTCAGGTATACCTGTTTTATATTCATGTTTACCGCTTCTTATACCATATATTGTCTGTCTTATATCTTTGCCAAAACTGTGTGCCAATTCGGATGTTAAATCATTATCAAATAATAAGACTGTTTTATCAGGACATTTTTCTCTTATAACATGCCACATTGCTTTTGTTATTGTTGTTTTTCCGCTTCCGCTTTTTCCTGTAATAGATATTGTAACTGTCATTAAAAATCTCCGATATGTTTTTTTATTATATCAAATATAAATTCCTTGTAAATTTACCTTAATTCCATAAACTTATGTACTTGTGGAATAAGTCTTATGTTTTTGTATAAATTAATATATTTTGAAAATATATTATAGAGCATTTCTGAAGAGGTAATTATTTTATTATTTTCGGTTTGAGGTTGAAGTATAATTAACAAATTATTTTCTTTAGCAAGATTAATTGTACTAATTATTTCTTCCTCAGTAATTTTTTCATTGAATACTACTTTTAAAAATATTTCTTTTTTATTTTTTACTGAAATATCAATAAATTTTTTATGTGATTCAAAATAGTCTAATCCTGAAGAAGAAGGCAATTTTATATCCATAGAAATAATATCTACATAGTCTATTATTTCTTCAAGATTTTTATAAAGAGTCCCATTGGTTTCAAGATATATTTTTTTATTGACTTTTTTTAAAAATTCATTTAAAAATTTTGATTCCGTTAAGGGTTCACCTCCGGTTAAACTTATGGAATGTATATTTTTATGATTATTAACCTCGTTTATAAGTTCATCCAGAGAATATTCTTTTAAATTACTGCTAAAATCGGTATCACAATAATTACAAGCAAGATTACATTTTGAAAATCTTATAAAAAGTTGATTAACTCCGATATAAGGACCTTCTCCTTGTATAGATTCAAAAATTTCTTTTATGACAACCTTATTTTGCATTATTCAAATCTTTCCTGAGCGTATTATCTGCGTTTTTATATAATTTAGAATATAAATCTTTTTCTTCGGGGGAAATAATTTCAGGCAGTTTTATAGAGACAGTAATAATTATGTCTCCTCTTTTTGTTTTGGATTTATTGTACAGACCTGCACCTGAAAGTTTTAATTTTTGACCGGAAGATGTCATAGGTGGAATTTTAACATTGAGATTCTCATCCAGAATTTTAAGATTTATATCAGTTCCTAATACTGCTTCAGCGGGTGTTATAGGTAAATTACAGAGAATATTCATTCCTTCAGTATCCCAGTATTGATTTTTTTTAATTTTTACAATAAGGTATAAATCGCCGTCTTTACCGCCGTTTAATCCTTTATTTCCCTCTTTTTTTATCCTTATTTTTGAACCCTGGCTTACACCTTTGGGAATTTTTACATTTATTTTTTTTTGAAGAGATAATTGACCACTGCCTTTACACATCGGGCATTCAGCTTCATTTATAAATTTTCTTCCCCCGCAGTTTGGACATGGTTGTGTGTGAAGTATATTAACTTTTCTGTTAGTTCCGTTTGCGGCTTCAAAGCAATTTAGAGTTATATCAAGATTAATATCTTCACCGTTTATTACTTTTTTTTCTTCTTTTGTTCTTTTTGAGGTTTTTTTCTGAACATGAAAAAGATTATCTAATGCATCATTAATTGATTTTGAGAAAGATGCGGTTTCTTGTGAATGTTTTTGTGCTCTTTGAATGTATTCGTCATATACATTTTGGTTTTTTGTATATGTTTTTTTTATTGTTTCTCTGTAATAACCATTAAGAATATCATATTTTTTTCTGGAATTTTCATCTGATAAAATTTCATATGCTTCCTGAACTTCTTTAAATTTAACAACATTGGCAGAAGAACCTGCCGCATCAGGATGGTACTTTCTTACAAGCTTTCTGTAAGCGAGCTTTATATCATTTAATGTGGCATCATAATTTACTTCTAATATTTTATATAAATCTTTATTATAATAATTGGTCAAGATGACTCTCTCCTTATATAATTTTACGGAATAGTTAAAAAAATTCAAACATTTTTACTTTTTTTTACAACACAACTTTATTAATATATAATATAATTTGAAGATTAGGATTAGGGAGGGCCATGTGCATGGAAATAGAAACTATAAAAAAAACTGACCCTGAGGTAGCAGAGTTAATAGAAAAAGAATTAGAAAGACAACAAAATACAATAGAGTTAATTGCCAGTGAAAATTTTACATCTAAAGCGATTATGGCGGCAGCAGGAACTGTATTAACCAATAAATATGCGGAAGGAAAACCTTATAAAAGATTTTATAACGGATGTGAAAATATAGATAAGATAGAAGAATTGGCGCAAGAGAGAGCAAAAAAATTATTTAATGCTGAACATGCAAATGTCCAACCTCATAGTGGAGCACAAGCTAATATGGCAGTGTTTTTATATGCGGTAAAACCCGGAGATACCGTTATGGGTATGGATTTATCTAATGGCGGTCACTTATCACACGGTTCTCCCGTTAATTTTTCGGGTTTGTATTTCAATATTGTTTCATATGGAATCAATGCAAACGGTGAAATAGATTATGATAATGTAAGAGAACTTGCATTAAAACATAAACCTAAATTAATAATATGCGGAGCAAGTAATTATTCAAAAATAATAGATTTTAAACGATTTAGAGAAATAGCAGATGAAGTCGGAGCATATTTAATGGCAGATATAGCTCATATAGCGGCTTTAGTTGCAACAGGAGAACATCCGAGTCCGTTCCCTTATGCTGATTTTGTAACAACTACAACTCATAAAACATTAAGAGGTCCAAGAGGCGGAATTAAAATGTGTAAGGAAAAACATGCTATGGG
>CANQOM010000018.1 GCA_947625445.1 Candidatus Gastranaerophilales bacterium | reverse complement strand
TATTTTATATTATGAGCCATTGATGTCCATTTGAACAGTTGTTCCATAGCAAGTTTAGTTTCGCCGTACGTATTTGACGGTGCTTTATTATCATTCTCTTTTATCGGAATATTTTTTGGTTCTCCAAAAACTGCTGCGGTAGATGAAAATACAATATTGTTAATATTATGTTCCGTCATTGATTGTAATAAAACAAAAGTTCCGATAAGATTATTTTCATAATATTCTAAAGGTTTTTTTATACTTTCCGGGACAATAGATTTAGCTGCAAAATGAATTACTGCATCAATATTTTCTGATTCAAAAATATTATCAAGAAAGTTTTTGTTACGAATATCTCCATTGTAAAATTTTGCATCTTTAGGAATTGCTTCAATATGTCCTGTTGAAAGATTATCTGCTATTACAATTTCTCTTCCTTCTTTTATTAATTGGTATGCGGTATGAGACCCTATATATCCTGCACCGCCTAATATTAATATTTTTTTACACATGTACAATCACTGCATTTCGTTTTTCTTCTTGGAGCCTTTTCATTAATTTTAAAATACCAGTTTTACTAAGGCAACTTTCATAAACCGACTTTTCATAATCATTTACATATTTGCTGTTTAATATAACTTCTTTATTCATCCTTTTTGCCATTTTAAATATTTTATCAGCTGCTAAATCAAATAAATCAGATGTAATTCCTTTTAAAATTATATCAATATAAGACATTTCACGTTTGTATAAATGTGCATATAAATTTTTATCTTCAATTTTCTTTTCATTTAAAAATTTATGAATTTCGTCACTTCTGTCAAATGGATTTTTTATATTTACAATATTACTTGAAGAGTTTGGATTAGTAAGTCTATAATAGTAATATGCTTTATCTGTGTAAAAAATTTTTTTTGCTAAACATAAAGTTTGTATTTGAAATGGATTATCTACCCAACCTGCGCCTTTTGCTTCAATAAATCTGATTTTATTTTTGTCTAGAAAAGATTTTTTATATATACAACTCCATATACTTGGGTGAAAATAAATAAGTTGAGTACAGTCGCAAATTTTAAATACGCCTTGAGGCATCTTATAATCTTTACTCCAGTTAATTTTTGAAGCAATGTTTGTGTTATCTTTATACTCGTAATATGCAGATTTAACTATATCTGTTTTATATTTGATTGCAATATTATATAAATCTTCAAACATATTTTTATCAATAAAATCGTCTGACTCAATTATGCTTATATATTTACCTCTTGCAAGACTTAGCCCTGTATTGCAGGCAGAACCGTATCCACCGTTTGCTTTATCTATAATTATTATTCTTTCGTCTTGTTTTTTGTATTTTAATAAAATATCTTTTGATAAATCAGTTGAACCGTCATTTATGCATATTATTTCTATATCTTTTAATGTTTGATTAATAATACTTTCTATACATTGTGCAAGATATTCTTCAACATTATAAACCGGTATAATTACTGATATTTTATAATCCATTTTTCCTCCTAAATTTAATTTAATTTATAAAAAACTTCATCAATACATTGAAAAGCTCTTTCTATAGCTTTATCTATATCATAATATTTATAATCTCCAAGTCTTCCTAAAAAATAAACATTCTTTAATTCTTTTGCTAAATGTATATATTTTTCATAAAGTTCTATATTTTTATCGTTATTGATAGGATAATATCTTTCATTAGTTCCCAAAATAAAATGATCTGAAAACTCTTTTGCTATAATTGTCTTTTTTGTCTTTTCGTTTAAGTAATATTTATATTCATGTATTCGTGTAAAGTCATAATTATTCGGGTAATTAATAACACTGTTTTCCTGATAATATGGGATATTAAATTCTTCAAATTTAAAAGACACACTTCTATATGGAAGCATTCCGAACTTGTAGTCAAAAAATTCATCTATTGAACCTGTGTGAAAAATTCTTTTGAAATCATTATTTTTTATGTCTTTAAATTCAGTATTTAGTTTTACTTCTATATTTGGATGCTTTAAAATATTCTCAATCAATTTAGTATATCCGCCTAAAGGTATTCCCTGATATTTATCTTGAAAATATCTGCTATCTTTGCTTATTAAAACTGGTACTCTTGCGGTTACTCCGCTATCAATATCATTTGGTTTTGCTTCCTATTGCTTTAGGGTATAATTTAAATAAATTTTTTTATATATATAATCTGCTAAAAAGTTTAAATCTTTATCATCTGTTTTCTTAAATTCTAGAATAGGTACTTTTGAATTATATTCAAAGGCTTGTAACAACTTAATTTCAAGGTTTTTTGCTAAAGATTGAGGAAAAACTTCATAAAGTGTATTAAAATTAAATGGTATTGATGCTTTAATCCCATCTATGATTGCATAAACTCTATGCATGTATGTATTAAATGATGAAAATCTGGTTAAAAATTTCCAAACATCTTCGTTATTTGTATGAAAGATATGTGAGCCGTATTTATGAATAGTAATTTCATTTTTATCTTTATAATCAAAACAATTTCCGGCAATATGTTCTTTCTTATCAATAACTAATACTTTCTCATCAAATGTTTCAGCAATTCTACGTGCAATAGTTGCACCTGTTATCCCTGAACCTACAACTAGATTTATATCATTTAACATTATTTATCCTTAATGCGAGTATATTTTATTATTTACTCTTTTAAAATATCGCAGTAGCTGGAAATTATTATTCTACAACTGTATATAATTAAGTTTTTGTTTTGTTATATAAAGTTTTATTTAACAATTGTAATCATTAAGATAACAAATAAAGTTTTAGTTACTCTTATTAATTTTATTTTGTAATACAGTCTATAATTAAGTTTCCCCTGTATAAACACACAAACAGTTTGTTTATTTGTTTATAAAATATCGTGAAAATATTATTATGAGTAGAAAAGATTTGCATAAATTTGGAAGAAAATTAAAAACATTAAGGCTGGATAAGAATTTAACACAATTGGGGCTTGCTGAAATATTAAATATGTCTCCTAACTTTATCGGTATGATTGAAAGGGGAGAAAGGAATACTACGGTTGCGAATGTGTATAAAATTGCAAGAGCATTGAATGTTAAACCTTCTATTTTATTTGAAGGAGAGTGAATTTTACCTTTTAAATAATTTGTTTGTATCAATTATTACATTTCTTTGTAGTAGCTTTGTTTTTGAATATTGATATAATTTTTTTATTATAAAATTTTGATGTTTATCTTTGTATTTAGAATAAATATAATGTAAGAAGAAAGTAGAGAATTTCCAATTTTTTTCACGTTCCATTCTTGCCGACAAAAGATATTTTGCAAAATCAGCAACATATCTGTCTTTATCAATCCCAAGTATCCTATATGCTTTAAGAGTATAATATATCCATCCTTCGAAGGCGCCTTCAAAGATGATTTGAAGGATTTTACATAAGCCGAAGTCTATTTTATCTGGATTTGTCACTCCTAATTTTAATCCGTGTATATGAATTATTATTGCGTTATCATTAATTCCCCAGTATGGTTTCCAATTGTATTCTAAAGGTAATTTCTCAAAATCGTCTTTGTATAATTCGTTCCAAAAACCTTGGTCCCAACATTCTTGATATGGTTCTTGTTTATTTTCAAGCATATTAAATAAGATTTCTCTTCTTTTTAGTCCTTCTTTTACATTTATTGCCATAATTCCTGCACTAAAGTATTTATAACCTTTTATATTATCGTATTCAAAATTAGTTTCTGGTGCTACTCCTATTGTTTTTATTTCTTTTAATAATGATTCATCTATGTCATTCAAAAACATTGTATCTATATCTGCATATAAAATAACATCGTCTTCTTTTTCATAAAGAACTATATCGAATTTCATAAAGCATCCAAGCATTCTTTTTAAACTTCCTCTAATGCCATTAAACTTGTAATCGCTATAATAGTTTTTTAGTTTATTCTCGAAACTGCAAGAAGTTATTATTATATTTACATTATTTTCTTCAAAAATTTTATAAACATTGTCATCTTTTTGTCCGTCATATAATGCATATAATTTTAAAGATGTATTTTCTTTTGCGGATTTCAAACATAACCTAAGCATATTTAAATTGACTTCATCGTCTTTTATTCCGTCAGTTAGTGTGAAATAAAGTTTCATTTTATTCCCTCTCTTCTATCCAATTCTTTAATTTATACTTGTATTTAAAATTTAATAATCTATCTAATTTGTCAGAATCAAAGACTGTATCACCTGATTCTATTTTTAATGCATTATCATCCCAAGGTATGAATTTTATTCCAACTTCATATTTTTTTGAAATTTCTTTGGCTACATCATATAAAGACAGGTCTTCACCTCCGATGTTGTATATGTCGTTTAAACATTGTTTTGAATTTGCTCCTGCAATCAATGCTCCGGTCAAGTCTTTAATATGTGTAAACGTTCTTCTTAATTCTCCTTGTGAATATAAACATATATCTTCTTTGTTTTTTGCTTTTTTAAGCATAAATTCTATTGTTCCGTATGAAGATGCATTTTTTATCATTGTTCCATATGGTACGCATATTCTAAATATTACGTAAGGAATGTTATATAGCCTGTTATACATTTTGAGATATTCTTCACACGCAAATTTATTTATTGAATATATTGTTTTAAATTCTTTTTCTGAATTTTCATTTAGTTTCCCTTCCTTGCCTTTGTATACCAATCGGGTAGAAGGAAATATAATTTTTGCTTTTGAGTTGCTTCTTATGTATTCGTCAAGTATATTCAAAAGTGTTAATTCATTTATTTTTAAAAAATCTTCATATTCGTCAAAACCTTTAAGTGTTCCGGTCTTTCCCGTAAAAATATAAATTATATCGCAATTGAAATCTATCTTTTTTATGTCTTCTTTATTCAATAGATTTATCTGAGTATAATTTTTTTCATTATCTGATTGATTATTTTGGATATCATACAAATTTAATTGAATACATTCTTTTGATTTTTTTAATTCATAAATTAAATTTCTTGCTATGAAGCTATTTGCGCCTATTATAACTGTTTTCATTTTATTCCTTTAAGTTTTATTCCTGATAATTTTGCAAAATCATTAACTAATTTTTCTTGATTTATTATTTCCTCATAATTTGAAATTCTTTTTTGTTTATCGTTAATACATTCAAAAAATTTAGATATAGATTTATAAAATGCATCATCAGAATGCATTTTAAACTCTTGAATTATTGAATTTTTTGTAATGGTATAAGAAGGTTCAAAACCATCAGGAGCAGTTAAAATTCTGTTGCTTTTTAAAGTACCTTTACTGCCCCATACTTCAATGTTACATCTGTAATCATTATCCATTCCGAAAGAAACTTGAACTATTTCCCCCTTTTTATTCGATAATGTTCCTGATGCATACATTTCTACTTCAAATCCTTTTTTATATCCTGCATTTGCGCTTATAACTTTTGCATCTCCATTTAAAAGATAATTTGCATATTTTAATGTATATCCTCCACAATCAAGTAAAGCGCCGCCTCCCAGTTCTTTTTTATATCGAAAATCATTTTGTTCTCTTAACGGAAAACCAAAATCTATTCTTATAAGTCTTACTTCTCCTATTTCTTTATTGTTTATTACTTCGGATATTTTTTTTATCTGGCTATGATAAATAAACATATAGTTTTCATGCAATGCCAAATTCTTTTCTTTAGCAAGTTTAACTAATTCTTTTGTGTCTTTTAAATTTGTTGTAGAAGGCTTTTCAGTTAGTGTATGTATCCCATTTTTTAATGCTTTTCTTGCCCATTTATAATGAAGTGCGGGCGGAAGTGGTATATATACTGCATCAATTAATTTTTTATCTAGCAGATTATTGTATCCCTCTATAACTTCTGCGTTGTATTTTGATTTAAATTCTTCAGCTCTTTGTTTTTCACGCTCTTGAATTTTTTCATATTCATCACTGTTTTCATTCTGACTTCCTGTCCATTCTTTTTTTGATGCATATGAAACATATATCTTTTCAACTTCTTCAAATTTTGAAAGTGCAGGTAAAAAACGTCTGAGTGCAATTTCTGACGGACATATGATTCCTATTCTCATTATCTTATTTTCCTCTGTTTCCTTCCGTTAATGACATTAAGTTCCTTAATTGTATGTTTAAATTATTGTTATTTATTAATAGTAATATTAAAGATTGATAATCTATCCATAAAGTATTTTTGTCGATTGCAGGTATTTCATCTTCAGAAACTTCAATAATTACATTTCTGTTTTGTTCATGATAAAACCTTCCTCCTTCTTCTGATAAAATTACATCTTTTATAATCCCCGTATTTTTTTGTTGATGTGTTAAAAAAACTTTGTGTAGCGGATTTTTATAATCTAAATTTTTGATATTTTGTAGCAGAATAGTCGGCCCAAATTCTGCCTTATCAAAACATCCTATTTCAGGATAAAGAGTAATTAAAAATTTTCTTTCTCCTTTAATTATTGATGTAAATAAAACAAAAAGAGCTTGTGATGTAGCTTTAAATAAAGGCTGAGTCCAATTTTGAACTTCTCTGTTCTGAATTTCAATATTGTAATATCTTACGCAAAAATCAGCGTCTTTTTTACAAGTAACTCCATATTTATCTACTTTCCAGTCAATTAATTCATTAAGCGGCAAGAAAATTTTATGTACATCGTGGTACATTTTGTAATTGTTTAATATTGTGTTTGCTATTGTAAAATCAGACGGAACAGAAAAAATCGATTGTTGGTTTACCCCCCCCCATTGATTTTTTCCATTTTATCAGGCAAGATTGATAAAACTGTCCTTGTATCCATATTAACCAAATTATTATATGACATTAATGATTTTATTTGTCCTAAAGTCATCCATTTGTAATTGGGATAAAGAGGAATATCTTCATTGATAAGCATTATAATATTTCTGTTTCTTTTGCCGGAGAATCTGCTTCCTTGTTCTGATTGAATTTGGTCATATATAATAATGCCTTTTTCTTTCTCAAATAACTCAAAATAATGAGGTAATTTACCTCCATGTGCTCTTGTAAAGTTACTTTTTGTTGCTTGAATTGTTGGTGATATTTGAACGCAGTTAACATTTCCTGGTTCTATTTTTGCCTGCATTAAAAAATTTAATACCCCGTCAATTTCCTTTACAATTATTCCTAAATACCCAATTTCATTTTGTATAATTATTGGTTGTTCATTTATAAATTCATCGTCAATAAAGTGTCGCATTCCGATAATAGAGAAAAAACTTCTTTTTCGATTAAGTATTTCTCCTTTTTTGTCATCATAAAACCAAAAAGAATCATCATCTATACTTGTCTCTTTAATATTTACGTGTGTTGTTTTATTAAGATTTTCAAGCCATGATAATATTTCTTCCGTTGAATTTACATTCCCTTCTTCTTGCAAAGCAGAATGTATTATTTTTTCTGTAATATCGGTTTTATTGAAAATTGTCATTCTTTTATTTTATGAAATTTTATAAAAATTATCAATACTTTATCTCGTATATCCAATTCAATTTAGCACAGGATTTACATCCTATACTTTCTTTAAAATCACATAGTCCATAGTTTGGAATACTGTCTTTTGTTGATGTTCCTATACTTACATAATCTATGCTTTTTTGACTTGAATAGTAATTAAATACATTTAATGCTAAATAATTCATTGGAAACATATAATCGGATGCTTGTATATTTCCCCAATAAACTACGTTTGCAATATTTTGTTTTATCGTTTGAACGTATGCTGATGCAATAGGATTTTTGTTTGAATCATATACCAAAAAATAATCTGATTTTATTATTTTTTCGGTATTTTTAATATCTTCACAACTCATCCATAGTGGAAATCCTTTTTCTTTTCTGTTTTGTTTAATTATTTTATATACTGTTTCAGTATTATTAACTTTCTCAAAAGTTAGACTGTTTTTTATTGCTTGTTTTATATTTCTTCTTGAATTTGATGGTAATTCAGATATATATTTATCTTCTGAAAATGATTTAAGTGAAAATTGAAAATTAACATCATAATCTAATAATTTGAAACCGTTACAATAGAGTGCATTTTGAAATTTTGTTATGTGCGGTTCATTAAAAAATAACGGTGGAGTTAAAAATATAATATTTGAAATTTTTTTATTTTTTGCCCAAATTATTAGTGATGATATAGCATCGTGATAATGTTGAATCCTGTTATTGTGTGATATTTCGCTAAAACATGAAAATGAAGCAGAAAAAGGACACTTTATTATTCCGTTTTTTATTCCTGTAATTAATGAAAAACGATTTTTATTATTTTTAAAAATAAGGTATTTTACTTCGTCGACTTTTGATTTATTTAATTCGGCAAATTCACTTTTATCAAAACCTGAAAAAGGATTGACAACTATTTTATTATATTCTTCTTTTGTTATTTCTTCTATTTCCACTTTATATTGTCCGAGTAAATTTTTACGATAAGCCGAATGTGTGATTAAAAATTTTCGAGTGACTTCTTTAAAAAGTAAGCAACTTTTCGGTTTCGATACTGGATTAAATATACTTTTTTATTACCTTAATCATTCTTTTCATATCTGATAAATTGTATCTTTGGTCGATAATTAGCAAAAACATATATTTCTTTAAGTACAATTCATATGAGTCTTTTTTGAGCTTTTCCTCTATACCTCTCCAGCAGGCAGGCAGATATATTCTGTTGTTTATTAAATCTTTTCTTAAATCATCGGTTTTAAACAGAAACGGATAATACATGGGTATGTCATCTGTTAATTTGAATTTAAATAGATTAAATTCTTCAAGTTGAGATTTTAAGAAATTAAAATTAATTAATCTTTTCTTTTTTGCGTTTAAATAGTCAACACCCCCCCCCAATAAGGTTTTCGTTAGGTTTGACATAGTCTTTATGCCCGTATTATCTAAAGATTCTTCATTTTTGTTAAAGTCTTCATAACCCCAATTGGCTCCGCCTTCTATTCTTTTAATTAGGTGCGAAAATCTGTTTACTGAATCTTTGTCTTGTTCAAATTTCTCAGATAACTTTTTATTTGTATATAAGTAACCTCCGTCAGGGACACCGAAAAATTTTCTTGGTGAATAAATACTTGCAATTCCCAAAGGTTTTGAATAAAAACTCTGAGCATTATCAATAATCAGATTCTTGTATTTCTTTGATAACTTTTTTGTGTTTTCTGAACAAATCCCAAAATAATTTACATATAAAATATATTCATCTTCATTAAATTCATTCTCAGGCATTAAATTTTCGTCTATATTATAAAATTTTATCTTGCACCCTGCCTTTTCAACGGTTTCCCATATAAGTGGGCAATTATACAGAGGAACATTCATTTCTTTAATATCATTAGCTTTTATTGTATAAGCCAAAGCACTTCTGGCTGAATTTAGTGCAATTGCTTTTTTATGATATTCTTTATTCTTATTTTTTATTTCAAGTTCTATATAACCGCCAATATCATTAAACATCTTTAATGCTCCTGATTTTCTTTGCCGGAACTCCTGCATAAATGGAAAATTCGTCAGTATCTTCAGTAACTACCGCTCCTGCTCCAATAATTGTGCCTTTTCTAATTCTTATTCCCGGTAAAATAGTGCAACCTGACCCTAACCAAACATCATCTTCAATTATTATTTTTGAATTTATTTTTATTAAGTTTTCTTTTACATATTTATTTGATTGTAATAGCTTTGAATTATTAGGTTCACTGTTAGGTAATAATGTTACATTTGGTGCTATAGATACGTTTTTACCTATATAAACACAAGGAGTATAATCATCATTCATTGTTACAAAGAAACCCAGATTGGTATATGTCCCTTCATCCATTACAACACCGATTTTATTTTTGTATAATTTTCTTATTCGAGCATCTGTATAGTAGAATGCAACCAATTTGACCAATCGCATCGGCATTATGTCTATATTTTTTGATAAGAAGTCATTTATTATTTTGTCTGTTTTCTCTAATAATGTTTTCATTCTTTTCCTTTTATGCACCGTTTTATATGTTTTGGTGCATAACGCTGAAAAGACCCTCTGAGCTTTATTTATGAAGATTTATTTTATTTATTAAAATTTGTTTACAGACTTTTTATAATTCTGATTTTATGCTAATATTCTAAAGTACAAAGTTTTTGCACCAAAACATATATTTTGGTTCATATTTTATTAGCTTAAAACCCTGTTATTTTATTAAAATTGGAAATATAAAAATTCGGAAACTTTATTAATTGATAAAATTGAAATTAGAAGCATTAATAAAGTTGAAGTATAAAATATCCAGTTTGGTTTTAATTTATGTGATATTTCGATAGAATTTTTCATTAAGAAAACAATAATTAAAGATGGAATTAAGAGTAATAAACTTAGTTTAGTTGCTCCATTTTCAAAAGAGAATCTGAGTTTATTTATTATAATGGGGGCAAATCCGTTTAGTCCAAACATTGAAGCTATAATTTTATTAGCTCCTGTGATTGTGATAGAGCGAAAATATACCCAGGTAAAGTTAACAAATAAAAATGTGATTATTATGGAAATGATTTTCGGTATTTTTATATTTAAATTTTTCCAAAATCTGTGAATACAAATCGCCAACCCGTGAAGAGCTCCCCAGACAACAAATGTCCAATTAGCTCCATGCCATAATCCTCCTATTAAGAATGTAATGAATAAATTTCTGTAGGTTATAAGTTGACCTTTTCTGTTTCCTCCGAGTGGTATGTAAATATAATCTTTCAAAAATCTTGAAAGGGTCATATGCCATCTTCTCCAAAAGTCTTGTATTGAGTCTGATTTATAGGGTGAATTAAAGTTTTGAGGAAGTATTATGTTAAACAAATATCCAACTCCCATAGCCATATCACAGTATCCTGAAAAATCGAAATATATTTGAAGTGTATATGAAATACTGCTGCACCAAGCTTCAAAAAATGTCATTGTTCCAACTGTATCAAAGGTTGCTTTAACAAATACAGAAAAGAAGTCTGCTATCATTACCTTTTTGAACAATCCCACTGCCAATAAAAATAGACCTATTGAAATATTTTTATTATTAATTATTCTGTTTCTTAATCTTTCAAATTGTGGCATCATTTCACTATGATGTACTATGGGTCCTGCTATTAATTGGGGAAAAAATGTTACGAATAATGCATATGTTAAAAAATCATATTCTTTTGTCTTATATTCGTAGCTATCAACAATATATGCAATTTGCTGGAAGGTAAAAAAGCTTATTGCCAATGGCAATACTATGTGCATATAATTAAAATCCTGTTTAAATATTGCATTTATATTTTGGATTATGAAATCAAAGTATTTATAATATGCTAATAGGCCTATATTCACTATAATAGCTAAAATCATAACGAGTTTTCTGTTTATTTTGAGTTTATTCTCGTTAGATAATGTTGAACCTACAGAATAGTTGAATATCATAGATATTAGAATTAGGGGTAAATAATCTATTTTCCAATATGAATAAAAAATTAAGGATGCAATTACAAGCCAAGCTGATGCTACTTTTATAAGTTTTATTTTATTTAATCCGAAATAAATTATAAAAGTAATAGGTAAAAATATAAAAAGAAATTCGATAGAATTAAATAGCATCACTTACCTCATATTTTAATATTGCTTTTTTTATTTCGTTCATCCAAAAAGGATTTGATTCTTCCCATTTATTTAGTAAATAATGATTTTGTTTTATTATCAGGTTGACATTGTTTGGGCTGATTTTAATTCCAAAATTATTTTTATTTAGTAAAAGGCAATCTAAAATTATATTGCCTGAATTATAAGTACCATGTGACATTTCAGAAAAATATTTTGTATTTTCGTCTACAGATTCTGTTGTTATTTCATTAACATTGTCAAAATCAATATACTCAAAATTTTGTGCTAAAGATTTTTTCCATTTGTCAAATACATCCATATATCCCATTTTATCAATTAAAGCTAAATCAATAGCGTGTGTTTGATTTGTATAAAAAATAACTTTATATCCTTCTTTTTCCATATTTTCTTTGAATGATTTTAATTTTGTAATTTCTTCTTCAGCTAATACCGCATTTTTGTAATTATTTGAATATTGATTTAACTTGTTTATAAAATAATTAATTCTTTCCTCTTTTAAATTAGTATGCACAACTTTTTGTTTTCTTAAGTTTGCATTTATTGTATTAAATGTTGCAATTATTGTGTTAAAAGAAAGTATAATCGGATTAAACTCGGAAATTGTTAACTTTGGGTTGTCAGAAAGAATGACATCTCGTTTTTCGTCTTTATTTTTTTCTAAAAATCTGAAAAAATCTAACCCTATATATAATGTTTTTATTTCGGGATGTATAAGTACTGTATTTTTTGCAATTTTGAATGTTTCATCGTGCGATAGCGCATTCATTCCGAGATTTTTTGTTCTGAGTCCGTTTGTAATTTGACTGTAATAGTCTTCAGAAATAGTAGCGTTAACTCTGGAAGAGCCGAGAAAAACAGAATCTAATGGCATTTTTTCTAATTTTAAAGAAACAATTTTTGTTATTCTTTGGTTTCTTCCCGCATCAGGTTTTATTAGATTAAAATGTTTAATTTTTGCTATTTTGAATATATCAAACGGGTCAACCAGTACGTTTAATCCTATAAAGAAAATAAGTATACCGAAAAATAACAACAAAAGTGATTTATTATAATTTTTCCACTTCTTCTCCATTAACGATTTCCTTAGAATAATATTTTCAGATACTTACAGGTATAATAATAATAAAGACAATAACTAATGTCAAAAAAATAAAAAAATATAATTAAATCTTCCCTATAACCCATCTTAGTCCAAAATTTAGTCCTACTCCGTTTCTTCCTCCATTTGTAACATAAGTTTGACCAAACCCAGTTGCTCTTTCTCCCCATATTTTTCTTACTCCTAATCCATATAAAACAAAAGGTTTTATTCCTAACGCCGGCAATGAAATGTCATTAGCCTTAAACTCTGATTTGTTAAATATATTCCATACCATATAACCGTTTATAAACGGTTGCCAGCCGTTTTCAAGATTTGCGATTAATTGTAGCCCCGGGGCAACTTGAAGCGCATTTAAAGCCTCAGGTTTTATATTTACATTTGCTCCGTTTTTGTACGGAAATGTATTCACAAATGTGTATGACATTAAATAATTAGGTTGTATTATTAATTTCCCGTTGTTTAATTCAAAATTGTATCCGCTTTTACTTGCAATACCTGACATTAACATTGCAAATGATTCATTACCGTACATTGTATCTGCCAAACATCCATTTGAACTTATATTTGCCGTTAACCCTGTAAAAAAATTATCCCGATATCCCATTGCAACTGCACCCAAAGTGCCTCCGTTTTGATATATTCCAACTCCGTCATATGCTTGATGTGAACCGTTATAACCTATATATGGTCCCCATATTATATCCCATCTGTTTCTTAATTGAATTAGTTTGGATTCTAATCCAAAAAATGTGCCGTAAGCAGTGTTTGAGACCCTCGGTCCGTTTTTTAGCGGAACTCTTTCTATTATTGTATATGGTCTTATCCAACCGTATTTATTATCATCTAAACTTATTTCCGATTTTAATAAAACATTTGATGCTTCTGCATATCTGTTTTTTAATCTTAGTGCCAGCCTTTGTTGTCTTGTCATTAACATATAAATATCCATTTTCCTGAAAGCTTCTTCATAAGAATTTAATTGAGTTAAATATCCTCCTAATTGTGCTGCAACAGGTGATGCAAGTATAGACGGATTATACTTATTATTTTCAATTCGTTCAAAATTTATTAATCCTGTTTGAGAATCGTACCATGTTCTGTATCTGTATACTGGCGAATTTATAACGTCACCTGCACTGTATTTTATTGATTCTTTCAGTAAATTTCTGACACTTTCATCAATATTTTCACCTATGGGAGAAAGAGTGAATTTTTTTTCATCTGTTGTTGTCATTAATAATATATCTGAAATATTTACATAGTGTCCGTTTGAGGTAAATGAATCAACTGTAAATGTGTCTATAGTAAAATCTTCAAAATTGCCGTCAAGTTTTAAATCCATGTCGTTATTAAGTGTTAGCTTCCCAAGATTCGTATTTCTTATATTGTTGTCCCTAAAATCAACAGTACCTCCGTAATAATTAAAATTTACACTTTTGCTAAATGTTCCGTATCCGCTTCCGGTTTGACTTTGTCCGAATTTTAATGTTCCTGCATACATATTTACGTGATTGTTTGATACTTTATTGTTTATTATAACGTTTCCGTAATTACTTTCGCTAACTTCAGGAGAATTAATATTTATTGTTGAATCAATTTCTGAATATGTGTCTGCTCCGTTTATTGCGTCATTTATAATGATGTCATAATCACCTGCATTTAAATTTATATATCCGCTATCATTAAATATTGCGTTTGAGCCTGTTGAATCAGAATTATTTAAAAATACTATTTCTTCTTCATCGGAAATTAAATTAATTGTTCCGTATGAATTGTGAATTGCACCTCCATAACCTTCTGTTTTGTTGTTTTCAAACCTTCCCGACAGTTTCTCGATAGTTCCGTAATTATTTATTGCACCGCCTCCCATGTAAATATTTTTTGTATCAGAACTGTTGGAGATAAATTCTCCTTTTATTTTTCCTATAGAACCAAGATTATATATAGCTCCTCCTGATTCATATGCAGAGTTGTTTTCAAATTTGCCTTCTATATTTTCTATTTTGCCATAGTTAAATATTGCACCGCCATTTCCTACATCTGATTTATTTTGGTTGAAATATGCATTTACATTTTTTATATTTCCAAAATTGCAGATTGCTCCGCCTGTTGAATTTGTACTTCTGTTATTTTCAAATCTTGCATCTACATTATTTATATTGCCGTTTCCATCGTTATATATTGCTCCTCCATTATTAATTGATTCGTTGTTATTAAATTCACCTTCTATGTTATTAATTTGAGAGTTGTTATATAAAACTCCTCCTTCCTGAGAAGAACTGTTATTATGAAAGTTTCCCTGCATCTTTTCAATTCTGCATCCGTTTTCATTATTAATAAATCCGCCGTTGTCTTCATTGTGAAAATTCTCGGCAGTTATTGAATCAATGCTGAGCTCTTTTCCTGATTCCAGAGTAATTCCTTCGTTGCTATTCCCGTTTAGTGTATGATTGTTTCCGCATATAGACAGAGAATTTTTTGCCGGGCATCCTATTGAACTTTCGGTTTCTATATCTGTTTTTAAATCTATATTTCCGTCACAATTTGGGTCTGTGTATGTTTTATAAAATTCATCGAAGTTCTCAACATCTGTTGCCAATGATATATTTTCAATATTTAACATTGAAACTGTTAAGAAAAATATTGTTAATATTATCCTTATTATCCTCTTCTGATACATAAAGATACCTAAGATAAGTTTACTTCTTAGGTATATTGTCTTTTTATGCTAATTTCAATTACTTGTTTATTATTAAACAGGTTTAATATAATTCTTTTAAAAGTTTAATTTTTATTATGTAAGTTGTGTTTTTTCTTTAATTTGTTTCTTATTTTTTTATTTGGAATTAATTCAATTAAAAATTTAATAACTTTTCTTTTTATAACCTGTAATTTCGTATATTTTACTATTGTTGATTTACCGCCATAATAAGTTCTTTCCAGTATATCTTCGTTAGGTATAATATTGTCTAAATCTGAATACATATTAAACCATTCTTTAAAGGTAAGTTCTTCGTGTAAATCCAGTTGTCCTGAAAAATTTCTCCATCTAAAAATTCTGTCTGTGTATTTTGGCCATAGTAATCCTACTGTTGTTGAGTCTACTACGATAAAATATTTTGCATACATTTCCCAACTGTTTCTTAGTGTAAAATCAAGATTTTCTCCTAATTTATTTAAATATTTTATTGTGAATCCTATTTCACAAGGTTGAAGTTTACAATATTCCCTTACGGTTTCAAATTCAGGAAATGGTTTACCATCATCATATTCCATACTCCAAAAGTTTATTACATCATCAATATGTCCGAATAAAAACATATCAGATATATCATAAAGTCTATATTTAAATGTATTTAAAGATAATGATACAAGTCTTTGTTTTTGGTTTTTAATTTCTTCTTTTAAAGGAAATGTTTTTAAAAGATTAAACATGTATTCCGGTATATGAGATTCATACATTCTTTGGTCTGTTCTGGTTTTAATTACATATTCAAATCCAAGCTCCTTTGCCTTTTGTAAACCTGTTTTGGTTGATTTTATTTGATAATTTGTATTATTATTGCTTTTTATTTCAGGCAATTTATTTCTTATAACAATACAACCAAGATTTTCTATCTCATTTAGTGTCTCTTCTTTTTCATAGTCCCACGTTGAAACGATTATAGGACAATTTTTAAAATTTTGTTTGTATATTTTTAGTGTCTCTACAGTAAAATTATGTTCGTATTTTATAGGTCCTTGCATTACAATAGCAAGACTTTTTTCTTCTTTAAATTCATTTTCTAAGATTTTATAATCTTTTGCTAAAAGCGGTTTTTCATCAATAGTTACAATCATATTTTCTTCATTAAGTTTTATCATGATTTTCCCTCTTTATATGCTGATTCTTTTCATTTTCAATATCATAGCAATTTTTTCTGTACCACATAATATTTTGCTTAATAAGTTTTGCAGGAATACCTGCAAATACCCCCCCCCGACTTGAATTGGCGATTTTGGATTTGAATTTTGTGTGTATATACTTCCTGCTGCTAATACTGAATTGTCAGGAATATTTGCTCCTTTTAATATTTTTGAATCCATACCAATCCATACGTGATTACCTATTGTTATATCTTTCCCTTTATTTAAACAATTCCCATCTAAATCCGTTATGGCATGCCCGTCACTCGGCCATATTATTACCCCAAATGATATTTGACAGTCTTTTCCGATTTTTA
>CANQOM010000017.1 GCA_947625445.1 Candidatus Gastranaerophilales bacterium | reverse complement strand
CCACTACGACATAGTCTTTCAGTATTCAATTGTCAATTCAACTCAGTCATCTGTGGCGGAAAGTTCTCGTTTCTCTCAAACCCCTCTCCTCAAAAGATACACCGTATCTTTTTCGTCGGCAGAGTGCCACTACGACATAGTCTTTCAGTATTCAATTGTCAATTCAACTCAGTCATCTGTGGCGGAAAGTTCTCGTTTCTCTCGAACCCCTCTTTTCAAAAGGTACACCGTACCTTTTTCGTCGGAAGAATGCCACCACAACTTAGCCTTTTGGTATTTTGTAACGCCAAGTTCTGACTTTGAGCCATTACTTAAAATTATTATCTTATGATAATAATTTTTCGTCAACTTCATATTTTGATTTTTTTCATCTAATCAAATAAAATAAATTTATGAATTATATTTGGTATTTTTTAATAGCAGTTTCAATAATTTTCGGAGCAATAAACGGCACTTTGAATGAAGTTGCCGGTGCTATTTTTTCAGGTACTGAACTTGCTGTAAAAATAGTTCTAACACTTTTAGGTATTATGACTTTTTGGCTTGGGATTATGAAAATTGCGGAAAAGTCAGGTATTGTTAAATTTTTATCCAGAATCTTAAGACCGATTGCCAAAATAATTTTTCCTCAACTACCAAAAGATAGTTCTGTTATTGGTGATATTGCAATGAATTTTTCAGCTAATGCACTGGGATTAGCTAATGCAGCAACTCCTATCGGGATTAAAGCTATGGAATCTCTTCAGGAAATTAATAAAGATAAAGATAGTGCTTCTGATTCTATGTGTACATTACTAGCTATGAATACCGCAGGTTTTCAACTTATCCCTGCTACTGTTATTGCCATTCTTGCTGCTAACGGTTGTAAAAATCCTACTATTATTATAGTTCCAACTTTAATTGTAACAAGTATTACTTTTATTTGTGCAATATTATTGGCTAAATTTTTTCAAAGAATTTTCCCTCCGCAAAAGTCTTATGAGGTAAATTCCGATGATTAAAGAAGTTGTTAATTTAATTTCACTTTGGGCACTCCCTTTTATAATATTATTAATTCTAACTTTTGCAATTATCCGTAAAGTACCTATTTATGAAACTTTTATTGAAGGTGCTAAAGATGGGGTTAAAGTGAGTTTTAATATTATTCCTTATTTAGTTGCAATTATTGTTGCCATATCAATGTTGAGAGCTTCAGGTGCTATTGAAGCTTTGTCAAATATTATGTCAGGAATATTAACTAAAATCCATCTTCCTATAGATATCTTACCTTTAACAATCGTACGTTCATTATCAGGAAGTGCTGCTTTGGGTGTTTTTTCAGATATTATCTCCAATAATGATATTAATTCATACACATCAAGACTTGCAGCTATTATGATGGGAAGCAGCGAAACAACTTTTTATGTTTTAACGGTTTATTTTGGTGCCGTCGGAATAAAAAAATACAGATATGCACTTTTAACAGGTTTATCTGCTGATTTAATCGGTATAATTATGTCAATAATTGTTGCAAGAATATTCTTTGCATAAAAAAATCCTCTCTTAATAAAGAGAGGATTTTTAACTTTTTTATTATTTCTTTAAAGCTTTTTTAGCTTCCTTTTGCGCCTTTTTTTCTGCTTTTTTAGCTTCTTTGGCAGCTTTTTTTTCTGCTTTTTCTTTAGCTTTTTCTACTTTATTACCTAAACGATAATCTTTATATGCCGCACGGTATTGTAAATCTCCCAATTTAAATAATGCTCTTATTCTGTATGGTGTAGGTTCTTCAGGAGCTAATGATATTGCTTTATCTAAATCACTATATGCTGCTTCTTTGTCTTTTAATTCATAATTTATCATACTTCTTGATTCATATAACTCATAGTTATTAGGTTCAAGAGTTAATGCTTTGTTAATATCAGCTTTTGCTTGTGTCCAATTTTGATTTGCAGCATAAGCAGCACTTCTTCCGTAATATCCTTTTGCATTCTTTGGGGCTAAATTTATTACTTTATCAAAAGTTTTTATAGCTTCATTATTTTTTTGCAATTCCATTTCTGCTTCACCTTTATCAAGGTATGCTTCTATAAATTTAGAATTTTGATGTATTGCTTTATTGTAATATTCTATCGCCGATTCATAATTTTTTGCTTCAAATGCAGCTTTGCCGGCTTCATAATCAGATTGAGCATCCGCTAATACCATTGGAGCGCTAATTATTAATGCACTAATTAACGTAAAAAGGATTTTTTTCATACTTCTATTTTCCTTTATCTAACTTTTATTATCAATTTACCTTCTTCCATTCCGTTTAATGAAAATTCTATATTACCGTATTTTTTTATACTCATTAAACCTTTTATATCTGTTGTTTGTACATATGAAGGTTTAAATGAATACTTATGATAATAATTTTCTGTATCATTTACTAATAATACCAATTTTTTCTTAAATAATTTTTTATCTACCTTTATTTTTCCATTTTTAAATTGTGAAATTTTTACAATTTCCGCACAAGGAAATAATTTTTGTAATTCTGCATCCGTTAAAAGAATTTCTTTAAACTTTTTCTTTTCATATACCACTTTATAATATTTTAATTTTGCATTATCTACTGCTATTAATTGACCGTCTTTAATAAATTCAAAATTAGAATTTAAAGCTATAGCTAATTTACCGTTACCATAATAATATTCTGAGTAACTTCCTGAACCTTCTGTTGTTTTCTTAGTCAATACAATTCTGTCATCGACCATTGAACCTGTTGTCCAAACTTTGTTAGATGGTAAATATACCGCTTGATACTTATCATACAAACCTTCTATTGAACTACAATTACATTCTTCATTTTTTATTGATTCGCATTTACATTTAGCTCCACACCCGCAATCACACGCTAATGTTGACAGATTAAAACCTACCACTGCAAATAACAATAATATTGCAGAAAATATTTTTTTCATACAAACTCCATTCTTTTTTCTAAGACAGAAAAAAGTATAACATATTTTTTTCATTCCATGTAAATTTATTGAAAATTTATATAGCAAATATTATTTTTATATGTTTTAAATTATATGTAAAAAGGATAAATTATGAATATTTCTAAAATTACTTTTAAAGGTTCTTTCAATGTTGATAATAATAAGAAACATGATGTTAAATACATTACAATAGGAATAAACTCTACCAGTGATTTTCAAAATAATCAAGATGTTGTCATGATTATTAATTCTGAAAAACAATATATTTCCTATGATGTGACTCCAAACGATTTAAAAAACCACTTAAAGAATAAAAATAATTTTGACGGAAGAAGTTTCTTCGGATATAAAAATATTTTAAAATCTCATCTTGAAAATTCTAATAACAAATATCAAACTATAAAAAATCTAAATATATTATTAAATGCTAAAAATCACTCATTAGATGCACAACAAATAGTTTATATTTTAAAAAGTTATGAATCGAAAACTCCTACAACTTTAATGAAAATGTTTAACAATAATATAAATGATATAAGTGAAAATATGATTGATTTAGCTCTTGATAGTTATGATGAAGAGCAAAAAATCAAAAGAAAATTTAACAGTTTTAATAATAAAAACAATTATGGTTTATTATCAGGTTATATTGAAAATAAAATTAATGAAAATCAAGAATAAAGCTTAATAGGCATAAATTTTTGTTTACCGTAAAAATTATATTCAGCCTTATTAAATAATATCAATAGGATCAATATCTATAATAATTTTTATATCATCAGAAGTTTTAATACTTTTAAAAAAGGTTGATACAAAATATTGACCTTTTTTATTCATCTTATTTTTTATAATAATTTGATATCTGTATTCTTTATTAATTTTAAACATAATACACTTTAGGGCACTTGAAACATCAATATATTCAGAAAGATTATGCTTATCTATAAGTTTAATTAAAGCATCAGAAGTTTTTTGAGCACAGTCATGAGCTCTTAATTCATCATATGAAGAAATAACTATTTTTATAACTTGGCAAAATGGAGGATAATCAAACATTTCACGTCTTACAATTTCATTGTTATAAAAATCCGTATAATTTTGAGATTTAGCATTTTTTATAGCATACATTTCAGGGTTATCAGTTTGAAATAGAACTCTTCCTTTATTTTCACCTCTTCCTGCTCTTCCTGCTACCTGCATTAATAATTGGAACCCTCTTTCATTTGATTTATAATCCGGAAATGCAAAACTTACATCTGAATCTACAACTCCAACCAGTGTTATATTTTTATTATCCATACCTTTAGCTATCATTTGTGTGCCGATAAGTATATCAATTTCTCCTTTTTGAAACCTGTCTAAAATATCTATGTATCGTGTTTTAGATGATAATACATCAGAATCAATTCTTTCTATTACTGCTTCAGGAAAAAGTTTTTGTGCTATATCTTCTATTCTTTGTGTTCCGCTTCCTGTCATGCTTATTTCACTTGAACCGCATTTCGGGCATGTTTTTGGTATTGGTATTGTTGTATTACACCAATGACATTTCAATTTTCTCTCATCCGAATGAAAAATCATCGGTATATCACAATTCGGACACTTTATTATTTCAGAACAACTTTTACAGTACACACTTGTATAAAATCCTCTTCTGTTCATCAATAATATTACTTGTTTTTTCTTGCTTAATTCTTCTTTTACACTATTTATAAGAAGATTAGAAAAAATACTTCTTGAATCTTTATAAAATTCCTCTTTCATATCTATAACAGATACTTTTGCCAAATCAGCATTATTAAATCTTTCATTTAAAGTTATAAGATTTCCTGTTGAAATAGCATTAAAATAACTGTTAATATCCGGAGTTGCACTCCCTTTTATAAGTATTGCATTATTTAATTCACAAATTTTTTCAGCTACATATCTTGCATCATATCTTGGTGATGGTGATGTTTGTTTGTATGAATTATCATGTTCTTCATCTATTATTACTAATCCTATATTATTTAAAGGTGCAAAGACACAAGAACGTGCTCCTATTATTATTCTTAACTTATTATCTCGTATCTTATTCCATACATCAAATTTTTCTCCATCTGATATACTGCTATGCCAAATTGCAATTTCATCAGGATTAAATCTTTTTAAGAGTCTTATTGTTAATTGAGAAGCAAGAGCTATTTCAGGTTCTAAAAATAATACATTTTTACCTTCATCTAACACTTTTTTTATTGCTCTAAAATATATCTCTGTCTTTCCCGAACCGGTTATACCGTTTAATAAAATTGTTTGTGTTTTTTTTGAATCAATTTTATCTGAAATTATATCAAAAACTTTTTGTTGTTCATTCGAAAGAGTTGGAAATTCATCTCTTTCTACACTTTTAAATATTGAAAGAGGATTTCTATATATTTCTTTCTCTACAATATCTATAAAACCTTGTTGATATAACTTTAAAACTGTATTTTTTGTTATTTTAAATTTCTTTACAAATTCTGTTAAATCTGCTTCTTTGTTTTCTTGTTCCAGTTTTTCCAAAATTCTTAATTGATTTTTTTCAGCACCTTCTTTTGTTTTAAATTTTATGTATTTTCTTATTTTAGGCTTTTGTTTGTTATCAGAAGTTTTTTTCAAAAATTTCATAGGAATAGCTGCTTGAATTACATAGTTAATATCACAACAATAATAATTTGAAATCCAATCAAGCATTTTTAAATAATCAAGATTAAAAACACATCTGTAATCTATTATTTTAATAATTTCTTTAGGTGTTATTCCTTCTTCCAAGTAATCAGAGAATCCTGTAATAAAAGCAATAATATTATCTTTTCTTTTTCCGAAAGGAACCAAAACCGCATGCCCGATTTTAATATCTTTTTTTATACATTCCGGAATTAAATAAGAAAAAGTCCTTGTGCCAAGAGAAGGAACATCAACAAGACAGAGGGCATATTTATACGATATGCCCTTCTTGTCATTATATTCAATTATTTGATTATTCTTGTTCAACAGTTAAAAGTTCCTGCATTGCTGCTTCAACTGCATCTTTAAGTGTTACAAGATTATCAGGTGAAACTGTTACACCTTTTTTTGTAGGGAGCCAATTTGCTCCGTCATCTGCTGTATAATATATTCTTAAATCAAGATATTTCTTTTCTTTATAAGAATTTATACTTATTTGTAATTGTTCTGTAGCGTTTCTGGGAATTGTCGCTAATATTTTTGCTTCTTCTGCCATATTTTTTCCTCTCTATATTCCTAACGTTTTATTATAATTCGGAATTTCAAATATTCTGTCATCAATATCTTTA
The DNA here is from genome assembly GCA_947625445.1 of Candidatus Gastranaerophilales bacterium. Classification (GTDB taxonomy): domain Bacteria; phylum Cyanobacteriota; class Vampirovibrionia; order Gastranaerophilales; family Gastranaerophilaceae; genus Avigastranaerophilus. The sequence goes on along the minus strand of CANQOM010000017.1, from coordinate 10,773 downwards.
TTGGTAAATTTCAAATATTTTTCCATTGAACTTTCTTTAGATTTATTGTAATAATCTTTTGAAATTAAAGCAAGATATTCTTTATTCAAATCACCTGAGTAATTACCCAAAATTCTTGCATATTCTGATATATTATTTTTATCGCTTCCCGAACCATATGCCTTTGTTTTTGCATCCGTACCTGAGGGTCTTATTTCTATAAATTTATCTGTAAATTCAAGGTATGTTCCGTCTCCTACAAATTTTATATCGGTTAAATTATCAAAATTTAAAGTTTCAAATGTAGATTTTAATATAGATTTTACATTATCTAATGTTATTTTTCCTTCAAACTCAGCTAAAGCTAATGTTAAATAAAATAAATCATTTTTTGTTCTTAAAGTTTCACCTTCTTTTTTAGCTTGAGTTAATTTTTCTATATCCGGTTCTGATTCATTATAATAAGCTATATCCTCTCTCATATCAAATTTTGCTACTATTTCATTCTGAGTAAAAATTTCATCTAAAGCTTCAGACAAAGTTTTATTTTCTTTTTCCAATTTTGAAGTTAATGAAGAAGCAACAATTATAGCTTCAGATGCACTTTTTTCTCTCATTGCTATAGCTATTCTGCCATTTTTAGATTTAATCAGGTCTTCACTCCCTATTATCATTCCGCCTGATTCTTCCCCACCAAATAACATTCTTGGATTTTTACCTAAATTTATATCTTTCCCAAATACATCTGTTATTACTACATCTTTATCAGGATTCTCTATAATTTGTTTTTCAACTTTTTTCATTATATTGGCTATTTCTTTAAATCCGACGGGAACATTTACAATTTTTACTCCGTTATATTTAGCCCATTCATCCCATGATTTTGCACTTGCAGTTGTTTTTATTATAAATCTTGGATGGTTTTTCCATCTGTTTGATACTTTTAACTGTTTTGCCCAAAAATCCATTATTAATAAAAAGGATTGATTTGCACTATAAATACATAATAATCTTCCTTTATCCAATTTACTGTAACTTATTCCGACTTTATTCAAAAATTCTTTTGATTTTTCATCTTCTATTTGACATACAGTTAATCTGTCATGGTCAGGATCTGTTATTAATACTACTGTTCCTATAGGATAATTTTTTAATTTCTCTTTATAATTTAATGTATCTATAACAGGGAAAAACATTTTTCCGTTTTTATCTTTTGCTATTACTGTTGCATCAACCGAATAATCATAAAAACATTTATTCCCTTTAGGGTCGACATCATATTTACCTATTGAATGAAAAAACGGGTCTTCTTCTATATTCATCCATACAAATTTATTACTTATTTTAAACCCTTCAAGTATTTTACTTAGTGTATTATATGCGCTACCGCCTACATTCTCTATTATTATTTTATTTTTTAATGAACTTATCAGTTCAATGTTTTCTTTATTTGCAACTCCATTTTCAAGATATTCTTTATATAAATCAATTCCGTTATTAATTGTTTTCATAAAATTTTCATTTATTAAAGCATTATCAGATTTAGCAATTTTAATTTCATATGAACCATTTTTTCTCACTAAATCAAATATTTCTTTTATTTTATTAACAAATTCCATTGATTCTTCGGGTAAATATTGACTGCCTTGAGAATTTAAATCTTTTGTAGCATTTTTAACACTAATACCATGACTTGATGTAATATATTCCCCGCCTATTAAATCTAATTTGAAAGCTAAAAATGAGGCAAGCCATATAGGCATTGTTTTTCTTTTGTATGTAACAAGAGTTTCAATACCTTGTGATGCCTGAACTCTGACTATTAAATCCAAAAATTTGTCTGAATTATATCTGACTTCTCTTCCAGCTAATTTTATTAGCCGTTTACCTTTATATTTTTCTTTTGCTACCATTGCCTTTGCATATGTAGCAAGCATAATTCCCATTATATTTATCGGAAATCTGACATCATACGGATATAAAATATTTTGCGGTCCTCTTATTCCGGCTGTTGATACTGCAGCTTCCTTTTCATAATTTTGTATCCAATTATCAAGATTTAATCCCTCAGGATTTTCCTTTTTATCATATGGAAGCAAATGCTCTCTTTTTAATATAAATACAAATTCTTCTCTATTTTCTAAATTAATATATTTATTATTCTTTATATAATCAGGTGTATTTATTTCTACTGATTTATATAACTCTTGTTCCAGCTTAGTTGTCATTATTATCTCCTAAAAAACAATAACCTTTTTTATAATACTAAACAAATAATTACATAACAAGATTAAGAATATTAATTTTCAATCTTTTAATTAATTTTTTTTTAAATTTATATTTAATTAGCAATATTTTTTTTCACTTGTTTTATAAAAGTAAAAAAAGGAAAAATTATGAGCTACATTCATCCGGGTATTGATACTAAACAAATAATAAAACATGCGCTGAACAGTAAACAATTAAGCACTCTCAGTACAGAAGAAAATACCAGAAGATTAAATAAATTAAAAGAAAAATATACACCGGAACAAATATTAAGAATGGAAGCAAGAAGACATGCTACACCTAAAGAATGGTCCAAAAAAGATGATATATTGACTAAGCTGGGTATTCTTGTTTCTTACAAGCCTTCTAATTCGAATAAAGCCGTTAAATCTATAACTCATTTTGATTCTAATTGGGTAAACCAAAAAATACCTCAATATAAAATTAATATAACAGAAAAAGAATTAATTGATGATGTTAAATTAATAGAAGGTAATTGTAATTTAAGAAATACAAATCTTGAATCGCTTGGAACAGTTGAACAAATTGGTGGTTCTTTAAGTCTTTATACAAATACGCCTTTAAAAGATTTAAGTAATTTAAAAAAAATTAAAGGCTCTGTAATAATTTATGCCAAAAATGAACAGGAAATGCAAAACTTTTTAGAAAAAATTCATCTTAAAAAATCTGCAATTAATGGCAAAACTATTTTTATTCCTAAAACATACATTTAATTTGAAAAAATTTAACAAAAAACCTCCTAAAAAATAGGAGGTTTTTTAAATTTAGTAAATATTAAATTTATTTATCATCAAGTGCTGCAACACCCGGAAGAACTTTACCTTCAATAAATTCTAATGAAGCTCCCCCGCCTGTTGATACGTGAGTAAAGTCTTCAGCTTTGCAGAATTTTTTAGCAGCTGATACACTATCACCACCACCAATTACTGATGTTGCACCATTTTTTGTTGCTTCAACTATTGCTTGTAGCACTGCTTCTGTTCCTTGCGCAAATTTTGGATTTTCAAAAGCTCCTACGGGACCGTTCATAAGTATTGTTTTTGATGATTTTAATACATCAGCAAAAGCTTTTCTTGATTCTAAACCAGCATCAACACCTTCAAATCCTTCAGGTATTTCATTAATTTTAACAAATTTATTCTCACCGTTACCTGAAAAATCATTTGTTACAAGAACATCAGTAGCCATAACAAGCTTAACACCTTTTTCTTGAGCTTTCTTTTCAATTGCACGAGCAGTATCAAGCTGATCATCTTCACAAATAGAATTACCTATTTTACCGCCGTTAGCTTTAACAAATGTATAAGCCATTCCTCCGCCTATTATCATATTATCAACTTTATCAAGTAAATTTTCTAATACTCCGATTTTAGAAGAAACCTTAGCTCCCCCGACAACTGCAGTAAACGGACGAGTCGGATTATCCAAAGCTTGAGATAAACATCTTATTTCTTTTTCCATTAATAAACCTGAAACTGCAGGTTTTAATACTTTAGCAAGCTTTGCTGTTGAAGTATGATTTCTGTGTGCTGCACCAAATGCATCATTTACATAAAAATCACCTAATTTTGCAAGTTGGTTTGCAAAAGTCATATCATCATCTTTTGCTTCTTCTGCTTTATAATATCTGATATTTTCAAGTAATGCAATTTGACCGTCTTTTAAATTTTTGAGCATTTCTTCGGCTGCATCAACATCCGGTATAAACATAACTTCTTCACCAAGAAGCTTTGACATATATTTAGCAACAGGAGCCAATGTAAATTCAGGATTTTTTTCTCCTTTTGGTCTGCCTAAATGTGCCATTAAAACAATTTTTGCACCCTTTTCTTTTAAGAAATTCAAAGTGGGTAATATTGCCTGTATTCTTGTATCATCGGTAACATTCTTGTTTTCATCCAAAGGAACGTTTATATCAACTCTTACCAGAGCTTTTTTACCTTTAATATCACCTAAATCTTTAATGGATTTTTTCATTTGCAAATCTCCTTATATTATTTTACTACCTTCATTTTCAATATTTAAAGTTTTAATATCACAATTAACATTTAAATCTTCAAAAATAATTTTTACATCATCTTTAACTTTTTCAAACCCGTCATTTTCAGAAATAACAAGAAAAGTAGGTCCTGAACCTGATATAACACAACCTAATATATCTTCTTTATTTTCCAAAAATTCATTCAACTCTTTAAATCCTTTTACTAATTTTTCTCTGTATGGCTGATGAATTTTATCTTTAAAACATTTTTTTATTAATTCAGAATCCTTTTTATAAATAGCATCTATCAGTAAAGCACATTTTCTTATGTTATATGCAGCATCATGAACACTGACACAATCAGGTAAAACAGATCTGGCTATACTTGTATCTAATTCATAATCAGGAACTATAAGTGTAAGTTTCCAATTAACAGGCCAATCAATTTTAGAATAAACAACACTTCCGTCAGATTCAAGTGAAGATAAACAGAAACCTCCAACTAAAGCCGGAGTTACATTATCAGGATGACCTTCAACTTCTGATGCAATTGACAATAATACCGCTTCATCTGCAGGATGACCCAAAAGCTCATTGGCTGCAATTAATCCGCCTATTATTACAGATGCACTTGAACCTAATCCTCTTGTTACGGGTATATTTGTTTTTATTGTTATTTTTAAATCACTTGCACTCTGACCTATAAAATTATACAAAAGTTGTATCGCTTTATATGCTATGTTATTTTCATCTTTTGGTATTGACAGTATATCAAATGTTTCACTATCATCTATTATATTTATTTCAATACCACTGCCCGGCATTACGGTTTCTTCAACAGTAATTTCATTATATATAGGAAGTGCCAATCCTAAACAGTCAAAACCGGGTCCTAAATTTGCAGTTGTTGCAGGTACTTTTACAGTGATTTTCATATCCTTTACCTTATTTGAATAGGCATTATCAAGCAGATATATTCTTCTTCACTTTCAGGTTTAAACAAAGTAGCGGATAAACTTCCGTTTAATCCTATTTTTACTTGTTTTGCATCCATTGTTTTTATTGAATCAAGTACATATTTATAATTAAATGCTATTGATAAATCTTCGCCCTGATAATTACAATCAATTACATCTTCCGAATTACCGGAATTAGGTGTTTCTGCTTTTAAAATAAGCTTATTATCTCCAAATACAAATTTTACTATACTTGTTCTGTCATTTACCATTATTGAAACTCTGTCTAATGCATCTATCAACTCATTTCTATTTAATATTGCATTATTAGCGGTTGTTTTTGGTATTAACTGTTCATATGGTGGATATTCACCTTCTATTAATCTTGAATTTATTGAAAAACTTGATGTTTTTAATGTTAATTTTGAATTATCCACATATAATTTAACTTTTTCTTCAGTTATAAAGAAACATATTCTTACAAATTCATTCAAAGTTTTTGAAGGAATAACTAATTTTGTAGATTTATCTTCTTTATTATTTATATTTTCTATTATTCTGGTTAACCTATTTCCGTCTGTTGCTGCCATTTCTATTTTATTACCTTTTATTTGACAGAAAACACCGGAAATTACATTTCTGTTTTCATAGTTTGCTGCTGCATATACTGTATTTTTTATAGATTTTAAAAACGGTTCAAGTTCTATTTCTATTTCAGTTCCGTCTTTTATTTCATCTTCTGTTTTTGGAAATTCAGATGCCGAAATTCCAACTATTTCAAATTTTGAATTTCCGCAAGATATACTTACAACATTCGTATCTTCATTTAATGAAAATTCTACGGGTTTTTCAGGTAATTTTGTAGCTATTTCCAATAATTTTTTTGCAGGTATTGTTATTTTTCCTTCTTTTTTTACTGCAACTGTTGCATTAGCTTTCACAGATATTTCTAAATCTGTTGCACTTAAATTAAGAACATTATTTTTAACATCAAATAATACATTTGATAATACAGGTTGTACATTTCCTCTTTGGGAAGTTACTTTTTCTACTACTCTCAATTTATTAAGTAATGAATCTCTATCTATTGTAAAAAGCATCTTAATCCTCAATCTTTTATATGCACTATTATATTATATAAAAAAAATAAAAAATGCACGTTTTTTTATTTGTTTTCTTTTCTTACTTTTATATACTAATTTTATATATATTATTATTAATAGTAGTAGTATATATCTTATAAATTTGTATAAAAATATCTGTAATTATTTATTTTATTATTTTTTGACTTGTAGATAACTTGTTTAAAATAATTTAAAACATGTTTATTTTTTGTTTATAAGTTTAATAAATATTAGTTAATTTAATAATTTTCTACATTTTTAAAAATTTTATACAAAATTTTAAAATAGTTTTCTACAAGTTTTCTACATTTTATTTATTTTTTTTTATGTAAATTTTTTATACAAAAATGGCATGCAAATATCCTTATTTACTGTAATTAAGATTGTTTAATTTTGTTAAATTTTTAGCATGGTTTTTTACTATTATCTTTATTATTGTTCAAAACTTTTTATTTTTTAAAATCATTAGATTTTTTATTATGCAAAAATTTTGCCATTTTATATTGTTCAAAACTTTTTATTTTTTAAAATCATTAGATTTTTTATTATGCAAAAATTTTGCCATTTTATATTGTTCAAAACTTAATGAAAAATTATATAATGCATTTAATAATGTTCTTCCGGTATCACTTTTACCTATTATTAAAGTTTTTCCGTTACTGTTTTTTGCATAATATAATTCTGTTTTTATTACATTATCTACTTTACATAATGAAGGCTTTGTTAACCTTTCTATAAGCCATTCATTTAAAAGATTTACCGAATTTTTTTCTTTATTTTCTTGTAAATATTTTGAAAATTCTCTTAATATCATATTAAAATTATATATTAAAATTAAAGTTTTTTATTTTTTTGCCGATATATATTTTGGTAGAATAAGGTAATCTTTTATGTCGGATAAAATAAATGCAGAAAATATAAGTAATAATTATAATTACAAGATTCCCAATTTTCAAAATTGTAAGGAATGTAATAATGAAAATGTGGAATTTTTTAAAATTGATAATGATGAAAACATTGAAGATTTACATAAAAGTTTACAAAATGAGGAAAGTGAAGAAAATTCAGATTTTAATACCCAATTGAATGATTTAAAAGAAAAACTTTCAAATGTGAAAGATGAACAAGGTATTATTGGTTCAGCATGGAATGCTATTAAATGTCTTACTAATTTAGGTTCAAGTACCGAAAAATGTGAAAAAGCCATTGAAGACTTTGAAGCAGGTAAGATAAGTTATGAAGAAGCTGATAAAGTAATTTCAGAATTTTCATCCAAACAAAAAAGTTCTGTAAATATGATATCTAATATTACAACAGGAGTTGTGACTGCTCTATTAGTTGGTTCAGCAGTTGCCACAGGTGGTTTATCTTTAGGTGTAGTTGCAGCCGGTGTTGGAATTGGTGCTGCAACAAAAGCAGGTATGAAATTTGCAGACAGAGCAACTAATAAAGTTGAAGATGATGCGTTAGATGCCAAACAAATTGTAAAAGATTCTCTTTCTGGAGCAGTAGAGGGTGTTGCTACAACTTGTACGATGGGAATAGGAAATGCTGCCGTAGCAGGTGAAGCAGTTGCTTCTCAGACATTAAAACAGACTGTTATTGAAGGTGCAAAATCAGGTGCTAAATCTGGAGCTATTGCAGGTGCTATTACCGGTGCAGGTGATTATGGTATTGAAGCATTTATGGAAGAGGATGTTAAATTTAGTGTAAAAGGTATGGCATATTCAGCAACTGCTAATGCTTTAGGAGGTGCAGTAGCAGGTGGTGTTATTGGTGGTGTTTCATCAGGTATTCAATATAAAAATACAAATACATCTGTAGAAACAATTGCCGATGATTCTGTTGAAGCTTCCGTAAAAGCAAATAATTCAGTAAAAGAAGTTGCTGATGATTCTATTGAAGCTAGTACAAATGCAAAAGTAGATAATTCAATTGAAGAAGTTGCAAATGATTCTGTTGAAACTAGTACAAATGCAAAAGCAGATAATTCAGTAGAAGAAGTTGCTGATGATTCTATTGAAGCTAGCGCAGATGTAAAAGCAGATAATTCAGTGGAAAAAGTTGCTGATGATTCTGTTGAAGCTAGCGCAGATGCTAAAACAAAAAACAATGTTAAAGCAACTGAAGATGAAGAATCTATGGAAACAATTATTAATAATAAATTACAACAAAATTCGAAAGATGATTTAATTGAATTAAATTATGATAATGCTTCTAAATTATATGATAATGCGTCTAAATTAAATAAGTTATATGAAAAAAATATAAATGAAGCTACTATACAAATTAAAAATCAATTTGATGAATTATCTTCTGTTGAAAAAGTGACAGGAAGGGCAAAGAGTCTAAAATCTACATTTAATAAATTAGCAGAAAAATTTAAAAAAGGTAATCTTAAATCTTGTTCTGAAGAAGATTGTTTAAGTGCTATAGGAGATGCATACGGTACAAGAGTGCAAATGAAAAGTATAGGAGAAGAAGAATCAAGAAAAATTATTGAAAAAGGTTTAAAAGGTACTGATGTTTCTTATGAACAGTTTGTAAAATATGTAAACGGTGCTAAATCTGAATTAGATGATTCGATTCTCGATTCTCTTGATAATGTTTCTCAAGATATTCTTAATTCTTTAAAAGAGAAGCAAACTGAAGAAGTTGTTGATACTTTAATTAAAGGTATTAAAGATAAATCTATACAAATAACAGAATTAAATAATTACGGAGATGAAGTTTCTTCTTATTTTACTGAAAAGCAATTAATGGAAATAGCAGATGTATATAAAAATGAAACAGGAAAGAAACTTACTATTGTTACTAAGGCAAGTGAAGATTTAAAATCACAGGTAAGTGCTAATAATGATGGATACTTGGAAGGAGAAACATTTATTTTGAAAGAAAAAGGTTCAGTTAAGGATTCCGGATATGCTTCTACTCAAATGAATGTTAATCATGAATTTGAAAATAAAACTGTAGGTCAAGGCGAATTACAAATAAGAGGTACCCAACTCAATGAATTTGCTGATGTTGAACACATTCCTTATGATATAAGAACTAATAAAATTACGGCTAATGATAAAAAATATTCTAAAATATATGATGTAATTAAAAAAATGGATGATGAAAGTTATTCTAAATATAACAGTTATCTTAATGATGAATATAATTATTTAAGATTAAAAGAACTGGGTATTGAAACTAAAGAACCTGTTTTGGAAGGTAAATTCTATGAAAGTAATACTCATGAAGATATTTCAAAAGAAGTTATTGAAAAATTATCAAAATCAGGTTTATTACTTTATTCTGAAAAATAGCAAATTTATTATTTACAGTTTTTAATATGATATAATAAAGGAAAAGTATGGATAGAATTAATAATAATTTTAATAAATCTAACACTTCATTTTCAGGAATAAATAAGGATTCTAAAGAAATGAATAAAGAATCAATTATGAATAATATTGTAAAAAATTGTCAAAAAGCTATTAATGACGTAGGCGACAGATATGTACCCGAAAATGGTAAATTTGAAAAATTTAATATTTCTTTTGATATTCCTGAATCAAGTTATCAAGGTTTAGTTACTGTAGAAGCAGACAGAAAAGTTCCTGAAAATCAAAGAAGACTTAGTGTAAGAATACATCATAAAAACAGTGACAGAATATTTAGTAACTATTTGTTTACAGGAACAAAAAAAGAAGTGTTTGATTACAGTCAAAAGGAAGAATTTGTAAGTTCTTTTCTTGATTCTATAGATCAGCTTATAAAAAGTGCAGACGATTACTACTCAAGTTTATAACAAAAAAAAGACCTCAATTGAGGTCTTTTTTATTTAGTCTTTTGGGTTTTCTCGCTATTATTCGACTCTGCCCTATGAAATTTCTCTATTCTTTAGTGTATTCAGCATCAATTACATCATCATCTGAATTATTTGATGTTGTATTTTCATTTTGTTGAGCATTTTCACTATTTGCTTGAGCACCTTCTTGTTGAACTTGAGAGTATGCTGCTTGAGAAATTGCAAACATAGTTTGTTGCAGTTCTTCTGATAATTTTTTGATTTCATCAGCAGATTTATTTTCTTTTAATGCATTTTCAAGAGTTTTCTTTTGTTCTTCAAGTTTAGTTTTATCATTTTCAGCTATTTTACCTTCAAAATCTTTTACAATTCTTTCTGCTGAAGTAATTAAACTGTTTGCATTATTTCTAATTTCAGCTTCTTCTTTATGTTTTTTATCTTCTTCAGCATTAGCTTCAGCTTCTTTAACCATTCTGTCGATATCAGCTTCTGATAGATTTGAAGAGTTTGTGATAGTAATTTTTTGTTCTTTATTTGTAGCTTTATCTTTAGCGCTAACATTAACAATACCGTTAGCATCAATATCAAAAGTAACTTCAATTTGAGGAATACCTCTCATAGCAGGTGCAATACCTTCAAGTCTAAACA
>CANQOM010000016.1 GCA_947625445.1 Candidatus Gastranaerophilales bacterium | reverse complement strand
GAAGGGGCAGACTCTTCATTTTTATCGCTTTACGCAAGAAACGGAAATGACTTAAGCCAAAATCCAAGATTGGTAGGCAGAATAATTGCTAGCCGAGCGAATTTAGCATTTGGTTCAAATGTATTAAATAACTTAAATGGAGAAATGTATAATACTGTTTTTGGACAAGATGCCATGATTATATCTCATGGAGAAAGAAATACGGCACTGGGTTATCAGGCATTACATGGTACTGGAAATGTTGAGTCGGCGAATGGAAGCAGAAATACTGCGGTAGGTCACATGTCTTTAGCAAATAATACAACCGGAAATTTTAATGTAGGTGTAGGTGATGGTTCATTAACAAATAATAGAAGTGGTGAAAGAAATACTGCAGTTGGATATCAATCATTACAGGGAGATGCTGAATCCAACCTTACAGGAAGCAGAAATACTGCTATAGGTCATCAAACTTTGTTAAAAAATACAACAGGAAGTTTAAATGTTGCTATAGGAGACAGTTCATTAATAAGCAATATAGAAGGTAATGATAATATTTCAATAGGCAATAATACTTTAGCAACTAATAAAAGTGGAAATGATAATATTGCAATTGGTAATAATGCATTAAACAGTACTGAAAGTCAGTCAAATAATATTGCAATAGGTTCAGATTCTCTTAGTAGTTCGACAAATAATAATCATAATACGGCAATAGGTACATCAGCAGCGAGATATATAAAAAGTAATAATAATACTGCGTTAGGGTTTAATGCATTATTGGGCAGTAGAGATGAAAATAACCCATCAACCGGCGGTTCAAATACTGCTATAGGAGCTAACTCTTTATCTAGAAATACAAAAGGAGTTGCAAACACCGGATTAGGATTTCAGACACTTTTTGAAAATACCGAAGGTAATTATAATACGGCAGTAGGTTATAATTCTATGTATGGAAACGCAAATAAAGGTTCTGAGGGAAAGACTATTTCTGTAGTAAATGATGTTGATGGTAATAATGATAACGATGATCCATATTTAATTCAGGTAACTGAAGACGGAGTTGTTAAAAATTCATCATTTAATACTTCTTTAGGTGCATATGCTTTACCTGCAAATAATGGAGGTAGCGGAAATATTGCAATAGGTACAAATGCATTAAAATCTAACACAAACGGAAGAGTAAATATTGCAATAGGTTTAAATGCATTGTCAAAAAGCAACAATATAAACGGTAATGTTGCAATAGGAACAAATTCCTTATTAAATAGTACCTCAGGGTGTAATAACGTAGCAGTAGGTAATAATTCTTTATCAAATTCTGCACAAAGTTGGAATACTGCCATAGGATATTCAGCAATGAGATATAATAAAGGACATTCAAGTGTTGCGGTCGGAAATAGAGCATTAATCGGTAATAATGAAGAATTATCACAAGGTTATGGTAATGTTGCAATAGGAACCGGAACTTTAATGCCGATTACAACCGGTTATCATAATGTTGCAGTTGGAAGAGATGCACTGATGAATATGAAATCCGGTTCAAATAACGTAGGTATAGGACATTGGACAGGATATTATAATACAACCGGCTCAAATAATATTTATATTGGTAATAACGTGGTCGGAGAAGAAGGTGAAAGTTATATGTTTAGAGTTGATAGTGCTGATCAAAATTGGGCTTCAAATTCCGGTTATTTGTATGGTAGTATATCGAACAAAACATTAACTTTAAATGGTACTTTTACTGCAAATAATGTAAATCAACCTTCTGATATCCGTTTAAAGAATATTTTAGGTGATAACATCTCAGGTCTTAATGAAATTAATAAAATACACGTTGTTAATTTCAACTATAAAAAAGATAAAAAGAAAACACCAAGAGTTGGTGTTATAGCTCAAGAGCTTCAAAAAATCTTCCCTAATTCAGTAATGAAAGATGATGATGGATATTTAGCGATATCAAAAGACGAAATGTTCTATGCGATGATTAACTCAATAAAAGAGTTGTGTGCAAAAATCTTAGGGTTAGATAAACGTATAACAGAATTAGAAAAGAAAAATCTGGAGCTTGAGAAACAAAATAAATTGCTTGAAGAAAAGATTGATAAGCAAAATCTTGAGTTTGCAAAGCGATTAGAAAAACTGGAAGCAACAAATAAATAATATAAAACACAAACAATCACATCAACGTAATAAATTTACTTCCTATTTGCGGTCATATGAGAATGCGTGGCCGCTTTTTTTATTTTTGATTTTATTAGAAAAATCATTAATACTCTAAACAGTGTATTCAAAAATTCGTTAAAAAAGTACATACTATTGTATGTAGAGTAATAGCGGATTAAGGGTGTAGTTTAAGGCGGCAATTTTGTATAATACTATTCATCCTGCCTACGTTCGACCGTATGGTATAGGCGTAAATAACAGACAAATAGTAAAAAAAACTGATGACGAAGAAAAAAAGTCATCTCAAAGTTCTGAGAAAAATGCACAAAATGATAATACCCCAAGCCGTGGTAATAATTATTTTCCTACCGGTGAAAAAGTTGCTATTGATTATACTCAAAGAAGAATTAATATTGAGCAGGTTCTTACTGATTTTAAGAATACCGCTAATGCTATAGGGGCTCCTGATGATATAAAATCAGAAGTTTCATCTTACTTATCTTTGGTATATTCTCAGGCTCAAAAAGACAGACCAAATCAAAGTATAATTCAATCCAACCTAAAAAATGCATCTCAAATTCTTGATGAATATATTACAAATACGTTGAAAAAGCCTTCAAAAGTTGTTGAAAACTGGGTGGATGCATTATTTTTGCAACACATTGATTATAAAGTTCAAAAAAATGAAGCTCCTAATAATATAGAACAAGAATTAAAACAACAAGAAATTAACCTTCCTGAAAGTAATGAAAAAGAACAACCCAGCCTGATTGGGCAAGAGGCTATTTATATTCCGCAAGATCCTCAATTAAAAAGAATGTTTATACAAGCAAAAAAGTATGCAGCTATAAACAATCAAGATAAAGCTCTTGACGCTTTTCAAAATACTATGGATTATGCTCAATCAATAGGAGAAGGAGAAGCATATGCAATAGCTCAGTTTGAAAAAGGGCTTATCTATGATAAAAAGGATGACCTTGAATCTGCTTTATATAACTATCATAATGCCGCAAAACAAACTGCAAATAATAACGTAAAAGCAAAAGCATATATGAATATGGGGAAAATATATGATGATTTTGTAAAATTTGAACCTGCTTTTAACCATTACTGTGCTGCAGTATCGTTTGCCGGAGAAGCTGATAATCTTAAACTTCAAACTCAGGCACTTTCTAATCTTGCAAAAATTCATTCCGAACGCTATGACAAAGAAAATACTTATAAATTTATTGAATTATCAGATATAATTTCCGAAGAAACTTCAGACGATAAAGTTATAGGTATTATAGCTTCTAAAAATGCTAAAAATTGCCAAAGAGTAAGTGATGATGGTTTGGCCTTAAAATACTATGCAAAATCCGCTAAGTCTTTTTCTGATATTGATGATAATGTTAATCTTGCCAAAAAATACCTTGAAGCTGCTGAAATAATGTTAAAATATGGGAATAAAGCAAAGGCCAAAAGACTTCTTTCTAAAGCATTTGTTGCTGCATCTTCAACTTTTGATATTGATTTAAAACAACAAATTACTTCTAAAATCGCCAATTTGTAATAGTTTGTTATAAATGGACAAATGTTTGTTTTTAGTTTATAACTAAAATAAATAATTTGGATGGAACATTATGAAAATTGTCATATTTGGTGCTAATGAAGTTGCTTGTTTAATTGCTGCTAAATTATATGAAGATCACGATATTATAGTTATTGATGACGGGTCTTCTTCGGGTGATAATATAGAAAAATTGGATATAGAATATATTGAAGGTTCAGGCTCTAATATCGCGCTTTTGGAATCAATCGGGATAAAAGATGCCGATATTTTTATTGCTTGTACTGATAATGATGAATCTAATATTGTTGCTTGTTTAACAGTAACGAATATGAGTAAATTAAAAACAGTTTGTTTTGTAAGTAAAAAAGAAAATGTAGATTCGCTTTCTCTTGTCAGAGGTTCAAAATATCAAAAAGAACTTATGATTGATTATGTTTTATGGCCTGAAGAATTAATGACTCAGGAAATATTCAGAATTATTACTGTACCCAAAGCAATAGATGTTGAAGATTTTGCAAACGGAAAAGCCAGATTGTTTGAATATCCGGTTGAAGAAAATACTGTTTTTGTTAATAAAAAAGTTAAAGATTGTAATTTCCCTGATGAAACATTAATTGTCGGTATAACAAGAAATGATAAGCTATTTATTCCAAATGGTGAAACTCAGTTATTATTAAATGATAAAGTTATATTTATGGGTTCCTCATATTCCCTTGATATATTGGCAAACAGATTTTTTCAAGAAAAAAATGATGTTAAACAGGTCACAATTATTGGCGGCGGAAGCGTTGGGCTAATGCTTGCACAAAACTTAGAAAAAACAAATATAAAAGTTAAAATTATTGAATATAATTACGACAGATGTGTTGAATTGACGGAATCTTTAAAGAATACTCTGGTAATAAATGGTGATGGCGCTAACTTTGAGCTTCTTGAAGAAGAACGGGTTAATGAATCTGATGTAGTTATTAGTGTTACAAATAATGATGAAAAAAATCTTTTATGTTCTTTATTGGCAAAACAATTATGTGTTGATAAAGTTATTACAAGAGTATCCAAAAATGTAAACGCAAATCTTTTTGAAAAGGTTGGAATAGACGTTGCTATCTCGGAAAATGGTGCTGCAATTGATGATATAGAAAATCATTTAATTAAACCTGAAGTGGAAATTTTGGCAACAGTTGAAAAAGGACAGGGAAAAGTTTTAGAAATTTCTATACCACCTTCGTTTAAAACAGATGTTATTATGAATCTTAAATTGCCTTGTAAGGCAATTATAGCTATTATTCAAAGACGAAACAGAGTTATTATACCTAAAGGTAATACTCAGGTTATGCCTTCTGATAATCTTATTGTTTTTACTACTCAAGAAAATGCTGATGAAGTTTTAGCTTATTTTAAAAGGTGCGGATAATTTATGAATATCAGATATGTATTAAATATATTGAGTTTGATATTAAAATACATTTCTCTTGTAATGCTTCTTCCATGCTTATGTGCATTTATCCTTAAAGAACATTTAGCTTGGGAACCTTATGCTTTTACTTCTTTATTGGCACTTATTTTAAGTTTTATATTTAAACAAAATAAAAAAATTGAAGAAGAAATTAATAATATGAAAAGGTCAGAAGCACTTACGGTTGTGCTTTTATCATGGCTTGTATTTTCTGTATTGTCTTCTTTTACTTTTATATATTTTGGCTTAAAACCTGTGGATGCTTTGTTCGAAAGTGTATCAGGTTTAACAACTACCGGAGCAACAATTTTATCTGATTTTTCTTTATATCCTAAAACAATGTTTTTTTGGCGTTCATTTAGCCAATGGCTTGGAGGTATGGGAATTTTAGTATTGTTTATTGCTATATTGCCAAAATTTGCAATCGCAGGCAGACAAATGTTCGTTGCAGAATCTCCGGGGGCAAGTTCTACTGAAAGTAAATTAACTCCCAGAATAAGACAAACTGCTGCAGTGCTTTGGGGTATATATTTTGGACTTACTATAGTTGAAATCGGATTACTTATTTATTATGGAATGTCTCCTTTTGATGCTATTTGTAATTCACTTTCTACTCTTTCAGGCGGAGGACTTTCGCCTTCTCAAGAGAGTATGATACCTTGGGCTGATTCAAAAATAATTTGGGTGTTAATATTGTTTATGTTCCTATCCGGTACAAACTTCGCTCTTCAATATAAAGTTTATTTTAAAAGAAATATTCTTGCTATTTTTAAGGATGATGAATTTAAAACATATTTGTTTATTGTTTTAATCTTTTCTTTGCTGATTGCAATTTCGATGAATATTGATAATATTCAACATTTTATAAAATCTTTTGAATCCGCATTGTTTCAGGTGGTTTCTATAATAACTACAACAGGTTTTGTTTCTGAAGACTATAATAATTGGACTCTAAGAGCTAAATTAATTCTCTTCCTTTTGATGTTTTCAGGTGCTTCTATCGGTTCTGCAGCAGGCGGAGTTAAACTTTTAAGACTTGTGCTTATATTTAAATATCTTAGAAGACAAATTTCTCAAATACACCATCCTAACGGAGTGTTTCCTATAAAAATTAACAGGACTATCATTCCGGAAGATGTTGTAAGACAAATAATTTCTTTTGTTATTTTTTATTATGTTATTTTTGCTATAACTGCCCTATTATTAGTATTCATAGAAAAAAATATTGTTGTTGGCGTTTCTGCAGCTATAGCTTCTTTGGGTAATGTAGGTCCTGGATTTGGTATTATCGGACCTATGGGAAATTATAGTAGTATTTCTGATTTATCTAAAATTATTTGTATTTTAAACATGCTTATCGGAAGACTTGAATTAATTCCGTTTTTAGCTCTGTTACATCCTGATTTCTGGAATTTTAAAAAAATTAGTATCCCTAATATTATTAAGGGTAAACAGTAATATTTTCCATTAAATCAAGAAATTCCGGGAATGAAATATTTACCCATTGAAATTCTTTAATTACTGTCGGGTATTCACAGATTAATCCTGCAACATATGCACTCATTGCTATTCTATGATCATGATAACAGTCAATACTACATCCGCCTTTTAATTTACTTTTCCCCTGTATTATAAATCCGTCTTGTGTTTCTTTTATGTTTGCACCCATTTTAGTTAATTCTTTAGTTACGGCACTTATTCTGTCTGCTTCTTTATTCCTTAGGTCTTGAGCATTCTTAATTATTGTTGTTCCTTCTGCTTGAGTCGCAATAACCGCAATTATGGGAATTTCATCTATTAATCTGGGTATTATTTCTCCCTCAATTGTTGTAGATTTTAATTTTGAATATTTAACTCTTATATCTGCTACTTCTTCATTTGAAATAATTCTTTTATTAATTATTTCAATGTTTCCTTCCATCTCTTTTACTACATCAATTATTCCCGAACGAGTCTTATTTATACCTACATTTTTTATTAATATATCGGAATCTGGTATAATTAAACTAGCAGCAATAAAAAATGCTGCTGATGATATATCTCCGCATACTGTTATATCTACAGGTTTTAATTGGGATTTCTTTATACTGACTTTATTCCCTTCTGTTTTTATATTCGCACCCATATATTCAAACATTAACTCTGTATGATTTCTTGACTTATAAGGTTCTATATATGTTGTTGTTCCTTTTGCATTTAACCCTGCAAGAAGCAGGCATGATTTTACTTGTGCTGATGCTAATGAACTTTTATATTCAATCCCTTCAAGACTTTTTCCTTCAATTTCTATAGGTAGTTTATAATCTTGATGTTTAAATTTTGCCCCCATTAGTTCTAAAGGTTCTATTACCCTTTTCATGGGTCTTTTTGATAAACTTTCATCTCCGTATAACTTTGATTTGAAATTTTGACCTGCTAGAATACCTGTAATAAGTCTTGTTGTTGTTCCTGAATTACCGCAATTTAAATCTTCTTTTGGTTCATTTATTCCTTTTGTTGAATCTATTATTATCTCGTTTTCATTTAATTTTTCTACCTTGGAACCTAATTGTTCTACTATTTTTAATGTGGACATACAATCTGCACCTTTTGAATAGTTACTTATTTTTACTCTCCCTTTTGTTAATGCTGCAAACATAAATGCCCTGTGTGTTATTGATTTATCAGCAGGAATATTAATTTCACCTCTAAGATATTTAGCTTTTCTTACTTCTTTATTCATATTTTTATTACACAATAAATAAATAACTTTTGCAAATACACTATATATTAAGAAATGTAAACCACTGAAACCCAATAAAAACAACATTTTTTAAAATTTTTCAAATTTTTTTTGTTTTTTAAGCAATTATTTAATTTGTATATACTTTATATATATGTAGATGATAAATAAACAAAATAAAAAATAAATTATATATTCATACTTACCTTACTTACTACCTTTACTAACACACGAGGAAATCACAAAAGATTTCAGGGGGACCCCAAAAAGTCCTCTTTTTTTTATGTTAAAAAAAATGTGTCTATATTAAGACACAAAATAGTTTATCTATACCACGTTAAAAATTTTCTCTTTGGGATTACAAAAATAATTATAATTAAAAATTTCAAAAATGTGAACATATAGAACACTATATTGTAAGAAAATTTAATGTTTTTTAAAATAGTCAGTTATTTCTTCTATATGTTCGTCTACGTCAACTTTTTCCCAAATATTTACAATATTACCGTCTTTATTAATAATAAAAGTGGTCCTTTCTATGTCTGATTTATATTTTTTATGGTCATTAAATGCATTTTTTAATTCATTGTTAACATCAGATAATAATATAAAATTCAAATTATGTTTTTTCTGAAAATCTTTATGTTCGGATATATCATTTTTACTTACTCCGATGATTTTAGCATATTTTTTTAACATATCTAATGCATCTCTGAACTTATGTGCTTCAAGTGTACAGGTCGGAGTATCATCTTCAGGGTAAAAATATAAAATTAAATTTTCTCCTTTAAAATCAGATAATTTATATTTTTTTTCTGTGCCATGTTCATCAATTCCTTCCAGTTCAATATCTAAATAGTGCATAATTTTCTCCTTTTTTTATTAACTTATAATATTTAATTAAGTAATACATTCCCTTTTAGAATATGTCCGGGTAAATTTATCCGAGTAAATTTATTTAAGTGAAACTTTCTGGTAAATAATCAGTCTAATTCACAAGATGTGGATATGAACAAATATAAAATTTTATATTATAATGGAGAAGAATAAGGAGAGAGTTGTGAAAAATATTATTAAAAATACTGCTTTAATAACACTTGCATTAATGGTGGTAAGTGTAAGTTTCAACAGAAGTAATACTGCATTTGCGGAATCTGAAACTGCACTTTATGATATGGTATGGAAAATTGTAAATACAAGATATTTAGATCAAACGAATAACGGACAAAATTGGGAGAGATGGAGACATAAATACGATGATAAAATAAAAACTCCTGAAGATGCTTATGTGGCTATTGATACAATGGTGGCGAGTTTGAATGACCGTTATACAAGATTTGTTAATCCTAAAGATTTTGAAGAAGAACAAAGTATGATAAAAGGTTCCTTATTTGGAATCGGAATACAAATAGGACTAAGGGACGGGAAAATATTGATAATTGCTCCTATTGAAGATACTCCCGGAGAAAAGGCAGGTTTACTTGCAGAAGATGAAATTCTTTCTATTGATGGTGCATCAACAAAAGATATGACCATTGATAAAGCTGCCGATAAAATAAGAGGTCCTAAGGGCACTGCGGTTGAACTTGTTATAAAACGTAAAGGTGTTCCTAATAAAACTTATAAAATTGTAAGAGATGAAATTGAAATTAAATCTATATCGTTAAAAGTACCTGAAAATGTTAAAATTGATGATAAAATCGGATATATAAGATTAAGTTCTTTTATGGGACGTAATGTTGGTAGTGAATTTAAAGACATTATGCAAAAATATAAGGATAAAGAAGGTATCATTATAGATTTAAGAGCAAATACCGGCGGTCTTTTGAGTAATGCAATTCAGATATCGGATTTATTTTTAAATGATGAAATAATTGTAAGTACAGTTGACCGTGACGGTTATAAAGATACTGCAAGATCGACAAGAAGGTATTTTTCAACTCAACCTTTAGTTGTACTTATAAATAAAGGCAGTGCTTCTGCCAGCGAGATATTATCAGGTGCATTAAAAGATAATCAAAGAGCTATTTTAATCGGTGAAAATACGTTCGGAAAAGGGTTAGTTCAAGAAGTTAAAAGTTTAAGTCCTTTTGGTGCAGGTTTAAATATTACAATCCAAAAGTATTTAACTCCAAACGGTACTGATATTAATAAAAAAGGAATTGCTCCTGATATAGAAGTAAAAATAACAGAAGAAGACATTAAAAATAAAAATGATGTGCAGCTAAAAAAGGCACAGGAAGTTTTATTACAAATGATTGAAAATGAAAAAATGTCTGCTAACCGTTAATTTTATGATAAATAATTTGTGCGGCATTTAAGACAGGATCGATAGCTGGAGAATACGGCGGTGAATATGGCAGGTCCAAATTCATAAACGACTCCAGCTTTGTTTTGCCTAATATTGCCGGAATAACAGTATTTATTCTTTGATTTACGTCCCCTTCTCCTATTCCTTGTATACCAAGTATGGTTTGTGTATTTTTATCAGCTATTAACTTTAATGTCATAGTTCCTGTGTTTGGCATATAACCGGCTTTATCACGCTTTGTGACTATTGCAAATTCAGGCTGAAAGCCTAATTCCTGTGCTTCTCTATAGCTTATTCCTATTATGGATATTGTTAAGTTAAAATATTTTGTAATTGTCGAATTTAATATTCCGTCAAAAAAACAACTTCCTCCTGATATATTAATTGCGGCACATCTGCCTTCTTTATTGGCAGTTGAACCCATAGGAACCCATGTATATCTGTTCGTTATAAGATTGTAATTGTCAGTACAGTCGCCTACCGCATATATCCCTTGTTTAGACGTCTTTAAAGTTTTATCTACTTTTATACTGTTATTTATTCCCAGTTTTATATCGCTTCCTTGTAAAAAATCAGTATTTGGTCTTACACCTGTTGCCAATACAACAATATCGGCATTTATTTCTTTTCCTGATGATGTAATAACTTTTGTTACTTCTTTTTCTTCATTTCCGCTAAATGCTACTACTTCTTCATTTGTTAGGATTGTTACTTGTCCGGGATTTCTTCCTATTATGTAATCTGTTACCATTTGAGCAAAATCTTCATCAAACATTTTTAGTATTTGTGAATTTTTTTCTATTAATGTCACATTTAAATTATTTTGTACGAATGCTTCCATTAATTCTATAGAGATGTATCCGCCTCCTAATATTACTGCATTCTTTGAAGTTTGCATTTTATTTTTTATATTTATACCATCTTGAATAGTTCTTAAAGTATATATATTTTTTAAGTTTCTGTTTGATATATTTGGTAAATCAGGGATTGCTCCTGTAGCTATTACAAGTGTGTTGTAACTTACTTCATATTTATTCCCTGATATTAAATCTTCTATTTGAACAGTTTTATCATCTGTATTAATTTTTATACATTTTTGTTTTAAATGTATATCAATATTCTGTTTTTGAAAATCTGCAGGAGTTCTCATAATAAGTGTTTCGGGTGATTGTATTATATTTTCAATATAATATGGCAAACCGCAAGCAGAATAGGAAATTATATCTTCTTGGGTGTATAAATCAATTTTTATGTCAGGATTTTCACGTCTTAATTTAGCGGCAGTTTTCGGTCCTGCAGCACCTCCACCGATTATTACTACTTTTTCTGTCATTGATTTCCCTTTTTAAAATATCATTCTTTGCAATTCTATTCCGCTGATATTTAATAGTGCTTTTTCTATCTTTAATGCATTTTCACTATTTTCTATCTGTAATAAAATTATTCCTTCAGGATTGCAAAATATTGAAGAATTATTTATCCCGATTCTAAGTTTTATAAGGCAATTAAATTCAGTTAATATTTCTTGAAATTTAATTGAATTACAAACTTTATCCGGAAGTTTTACCCCCACTATAACGGTCATTTTATTCTTTTATTTCCAATTTTTTTGTTTCTTTATCTTCACTTTGTCGTTTTGGAAGATTTAATTTTAAAACGCCTTTTGTTAATTCAGCACTTGATTTTTCAACATCTATTTCATAAGGGAAATATAATGTTCTCGAATAATTTCCGTATCTGAATTCTGTCTTATGATATTTATGTTTTTTATTTTCTTCTGTCGATTCACTATCCCTGTTTGCTTCTATTTTTACATAGGATTTGTTAACATCAATGTTTATATTTTCTTTATTGATTCCGGGTAGTTCAACTTTTACACAGTAATTGTCATCATATTCTTTAACATCAACAGGCATTGCCATCCCTTTTAATTCCTGATGGAATATATATTCGGGGAATATATTATCAAAACTTTTTTGTACTAACGCATTAATATCTTCGTTTAATGAACTTAAAAATGTATCCGGTTTCTTTATTAAATATTTCATATCTTCTCCTAAAAAAATGTTATGTTTTAATTACATAACATTTTGCTGGAAAACATATTTTATATCATTACCGAACAGGGTAGTCTTATTTGATTATTAAATAATTTCTTCTTCTAAATCGTTATTGCCGAGTTGTTTTTGTTTTAATTTATTAACAACAGAATCTACGAGGAAATTATATGACTTATTTTTCTTAATATCAGAAGAAAATTCTTCTACTAACATTTCTTCAACCATATTTCTTAGTTTTAAATCTTCTTCAACAAACTTATTATCAGAAGCAATTTCACTAATGAATTCTTCTCTTGATTTTGAAGTTTTTCTCACATTAGTAAATTTTAACCAATCTGATTTTATGTCTACATTTTTTAATTTATTTACCAGTTTAAACTTTTTTAGATTGAACATTGAATATAAACTTCTCCATTTTTAAATGTTATATTATTAACTATTTTCCCTTTATGTTCTTTTATACATGATAAAACATTTTGTACGTTTTGTACAGTCTGCATCTTTTCTATTATTGTGTATAAAACAAGATTATATAAAAGTGAATTATTTTTCATCATAGGCAGTTCTTCATCTAAAATTTTTTCTACCATAATTGATAGCTTTTCGTTAGATGAGTTGTTTTGAATAGGATTTGTAGAAAAATTTAACTTTTTGTTTTCATTTACCCATTCAATTGTGATTTTCTTTTCCTTACTTTGCATGACTTTTTCCTTAATGTATGATTCCTCTTTTTAAACACTCATGAAGGATATTAATTTACATGTAAGGAAAAATTCTTTACTTTTATTTACATTTATTTTGTAAATTAATGTAAAATATTGAGCTTTTAATACAAAAAATACTAAAGTTATCTGTTACTTATTCCGACAACTTATATAGATTCGGAAATGAAATTTATTAGTTAATACGGGAAAAGGTAATTTTATGGATAATTTTTCTATTGATTCAAATTTTGATTCTTTAAAAGGGAAAAAAAGAGTAAATAATAACGAATATTCTAAATTAAAAAATATATATGATTCTTTTAAGAAAAATACTGAAAGTATTGATTCAAATGACATTATGCAAATTGAACTTGAAAAGTATCATCTTAAAAACTTGTTAAGATGTGCTGAAAAACAAGGTATTAATGAGGATATTGAATGGATAAGTTCAAGACTTGATGAACTTGAAGCTAAAAGCCCCAAAATTGAACAATTATCTTCCGCTTATTATACTGATACAGTTCAAAGTAATATTCAAAAATCAGATTATATAGATTATGATAAATTCAAAAATAAAAAGCAGGTTGAAATACAAGCAAGTAGACTTTTACAAGCTAAAATAGCTCCTGAAATTGCAAATAAAATGTTGCAAGTTTTGAATGTTAATGGTGAAGTTAATGAATCTTCCGTTAAAACCATTGTTGATTTAAAAAATACACTTTCATCAACAAGAAAAATTGAAAAAGATGCAATAAATTATTTGGATAAAGATAAAGATATTGTATTAACAGATGATGATATTATTGTTATGAAAGATAATAAAGTTGAAAGAGTTGTGGCAAGACAAAATAAATCTTCTTATGAACTCCAAAATCAATTAAACAAATTATTATCTGATAAAGAAGATGCTATGCTTTTTAAATTTGCAAAAAAATATAAAAATAAAAACGGATTTATTGATAGAAATGCATCAAGACTTTTAATAAACCTTAGAAAATCAGGAATTTCTTCTGATAAAATTCTACCTTTGGTGGATTATTGTATGACTTCGGATGGGAATATAAATATTGCAAAGCTAAATATGATTAATAAGTTAAAAGCTTCTAAAGTTCCCGATTCGAATCTTAATGAAATTATATTTATGACATTGCCTTTTGATGGTGATGAAGATGCTAATGCTATTAATATTATCAGTAACTTTGCTGATAATAAAAATTCTGATAAAAAAGATTTCGTAAATGATTTATCTGAAATTATATCTAATGCAAAAAATATAGATGAGACTAAAGTTAGTGATATAGGAATGTCTTTATGTTCTGTTTTGTGTAAAAATAATGAACCTGTTGAAAATATACTTCTTGGTTTGTCTTTATGTAAAGATAATATGAATAAATTTGATAATGATTTATCTGGAATATTCTGGGATTTAGCTATGCAAAATGCAGACACAGAAGAAATTTTTACAATATTATCACATTGTAAAGACGAAGAAGGAAATGTAAAAAGAAGTCTGGTCGATACTATTCGTTCATTCCTTGAAAATGGTGAAGATAAGGATAAAGTTAAAGCATATTTAATCTGATATTTTATGTCTTATATTTTCTTCTTCAATCCAGACATATGTTTTAGGTAAAGTAGATGCGAATGGATTGTTAATATCAACGTAATTTATAGGATTTGTTATGTAACTGTTTATCCTATTTATTCTATTCTTAATTTCACTAAAGTAATTAATAATATTCATAATTCCATCCAACTTAATTTAATCAGGTGTTATAATTTTTCCGCATGCTATCTGTTCAGCCTTGTTTCTTTTTCAGCTTTCGCCTTGCCTTGGCTTCGCATCAGCTCTGCGGTTCACTTTTTTTATCTTTTTCATATGTCATTCGCAAATTATACTCATACTTTCGTTGAATCCGTAAAAATTTACTCAGACAATATAATTATAAAAAATTTGCAGTTAAAAAATATTCTGCTTGTATATAATTTTTTTACAAAATTATTATACTTGTGTATAATTTATGTATGAAAAAAAGAGTATTAATAGCAGATGATTCAAAATCCTGGTTGTTGTTTAATGCAGAAATTATTCATCAACTTTACATGGATAATATTGAAATAATTCTTGTAAAATCTGCAAAAGAAGCGTTAGATATAATAAATGAGAATATTAATAATCCGTTTGATGTAATACTTACGGACCTTCAAATGGAAACCGATTATGAGCCTTTATGTGCAGGAGAATGGTTAATAGAGAAAATAAAAGGTATAGAAAAATATTCTCATACTCCTATAATAATTATCTCTGCTATGGGAAGTATTAAATATATTGCTAAAAAATATTCTGTTGAATTTATTTCTAAAAATCAACTTATTAATAACAAGCTTTTATTAAAATTAATTTTAGATAAACTGGTTCCTTCTTTATCAAATATTGAAAAATAGAGTGTCCGAGTAATTTTTAGGTTTTTCAGAGTGAATTACGAAGCTAAGCATTGTTATGTTGCACCATTAGATTAAATATTCTGAAAATAAAAATGTAAAATTGATTATGTTTGTGATACTATAAAATTGATTATGGTTAACCAAAGTATGTCGAAATATTCAATAATAACAATAGATGAAGTATATTCTACCAATGGGTATGCGCTTGAGAACATGCCTTATTTTGAAGATAAAACAATTATCTATACAACTAATCAAACTTCAGGAAGAGGCAGGTATAACAGAAAGTGGGTAAGTGAAACTTCCGAAAATATTTATATGACAATTGTTTTAAAACCAAAAGTTGATAATAATTATCCTTTTTCTAATTTGACTCAGTATTTATCAGTAATTTTGGCTAAGTTTTTAGAAAAAGAATATGATTTGAAACCTCAAATTAAGTGGCCAAATGATATTTTGGTTTGTGATGGTAAGATATCAGGAATTTTGGCTGAAACATATATGAATAATTCTAAAATAGAAGGTATAGCATTGGGGCTGGGTTTAAATGTTAATATGAGAGAAGAAACTCTTAAAAATATAGATCAAAAAGCCGTTTCTTTATATTCTCTTACGGGAAAAACATTTAATTGCCAGGATATAGTAAATAAATTAACAAATGATTTCTTTGAAAATTATGATGAATTTATTTCTCAAGGTTTTAAATATATAAAGAACGATTATATTTCACGTTCAATGTTTTTAGGTAAATTAATTACAATAAAAGAATCAAATGAAAAGAAACAATATTATGCTCAATCAATAGAAGACGACGGATTTTTGATTGTTAAAGATGAATTAAATAATGTAAGTAAAATAATAACTGGAGATTTATTATGTTAAATGAAGGGATAATGTTAATGGCAACAGGCATGGGAACGGTTTTTTCGTTTCTTATAATTCTATGGTTTGCCGTTAGTATGATGGGAAAAATTGTATGCAAGTTAAATAAATTATTTCCCGAAGAAGTTACATCAACCCCAGCTATAGCAAAATCAGCATCGGGAGATGTAGAATTAGCCATTGCAATTGCAGCGGCAAAATTAAGAAAATAATAAGTATTTTAGATATAAAGAGGGAAAAAAAAATGGCAATTAAACAGATTAAAGTTATGGATACATCATTCCGTGACGGTTTCCAATCCGTATACGGAGCAAGAGTATTCACAAAAGACTTTTTACCTGCTTTAGAAGCAGCAGTTGCGGCAGGATTAAAGCATTTTGAAGTAGGCGGAGGTGCTCGCTTCCAATCTCCTATCTTCTATTGTAATGAAAATGCATTTGATATGATGGATACAATCAGAAAAACAGTTGGTCCTGACATAAACTTACAAACTTTAGCAAGAGGAGTAAATGTTGTAGGGCTTGATTCTCAACCACGTGATATTATTAATCTTCACGCTAAAATGTTTAAAAAACACGGCATGACAACGATTAGAAACTTTGATGCGTTAAATGATGTTAACAATTTAATATATTCAGGTCAATGTATTGTTGATAACGGTTTAAATCACGAAGTTACAATAACCATGATGGAATTACCCATCGGATGTAAGGGCGCTCATGATGTTGCATTCTATGAAAGAGTACTCCGTTCAATATTAGATGCTGGAATACCGTTTACATCTTTAGCTTTTAAAGATGCATCAGGTACTTCTGCTCCTCAAAAAGTTTATGAAACAGTTAAAAGAACAAGAGAAATACTTGGTCCTGATGTTCATATCAGATTTCATTCTCATGAAACTGCAGGTACGGGACTTTTAGCATATAGAGCTGCATTAGATGGTGGTGCTGACGGTATAGACCTTTCAATGAAACCTGTATCAGGTGGTACGGCTCAACCCGATATAGTTTCTATGTGGCACGCTTTAAAGGGCACAGAATATGATTTGGGTGTTGATATTGAAAGAATCTTAGAAACTGAAGAAATATTTAAAGAATGTATGAAAGATTATTTCTTACCTCCTGAAGCGTTGGCAGTTAATCCTGTAATTATTTCATCACCGCTTCCCGGCGGAGCTTTAACTGCTAATACTCAAATGATGAGAGATAACGGTACTATGGACA
>CANQOM010000015.1 GCA_947625445.1 Candidatus Gastranaerophilales bacterium | reverse complement strand
GAACTGTTGAATTAATTTATTTTTATTCAAAAATTAATAAATTTGCAATACAAAGATATAAAGCTCAATTTCCCAAAGGAGCAGGTATTATTGTATCAGGCACCGTAAAAATTGATAAATTCTCAAGAAAATTAACTATTGATAATCCTCAATATCAGATAGTTAATAATGAAAATTTTGAAGCAGAGAATCTAAATTTAGGCAGGATTGTTCCTGTTTATCCTCTGGTTGAAAATTTAAATATTAAAGCATTGAGAAAAGCTATTCACAATGCACTTGAAAAGTATATTAACTGTATAGATAATCTTATTCCTGATGAATTAGTGCAAAAATATTCACTCTTAGATAAAAAAGATGCGCTCAGAATAATACATTTTCCTCCATCTGAAGAATATTTACAAAAAGCAAGGTTTACCCTTGTATATGAAGAGTTTTTTCTTCTTCAATTAAAATTATTTAGTATAAGAAAAAATACAACAAAGACTTATAAAACTTCATCAATAAACATAAAAGAAGACGGACTTGTTTATAAGTTTATTAATTCACTTCCGTTTAAATTAACAGATGCTCAAAAACGAGCTATAAATGAAATATTAACGGATATCAATTCTGATAAACCGATGCAAAGATTGTTACAAGGAGATGTAGGAAGCGGAAAAACAGTAGTAGCATGTATTATGTTGTTAGCTGCAATAGAAAACGGCTTTCAAACTGCTATTATGGCACCTACTGAAATCTTAGCACAACAACATTTTAATAATTTTGTTAAATGGCTTAGTCCGTTTGGTATTAGTGTTGCTCTTTTTACGTCTTCTAATTCTAAAAAAATAAAAACTAAATTAGAAAAAGATTTGAGAAATGGGCAAATAAATATTGCAATTGGGACTCATTCTCTTATTCAGGATAATATTGAATTTAACAATTTAGGAGCAGTTGTAATAGATGAGCAGCATCGTTTTGGTGTAAATCAAAGAAATATGTTAAAAAATAAGGCTAAAATACCTCAAATTTTAACTATGACAGCGACTCCGATTCCAAGAACTTTGGCCTTGACTGTTCACGGAGATTTGGATTTAACGGTTATTGATGAACTTCCGAAAGGAAGAAAACCTGTTAAAACAACGTTGATACCTGTATCTGCAAGAAAGAAAGCATTGAATTTAATAAAAGAAGAGGTAGCAAAAGGTCATCAGGCTTATATTGTTTTTCCGTTAATTGATGAATCTGAAGCACTTTCTGCAAAAGCTGCAACAAAAGAAGCTGAACAACTTCAAAACGGTTATTTTATGGATTTGAAAGTCGGATTGCTTCATGGAAAATTAAAAAACGAAGAAAAAGACAAGGTTATGACTGATTTTAAAAATAAGTTATATGATGTTCTTGTTTGTACAACAGTTGTTGAAGTTGGTGTTGATGTTCCTAATGCTACGGTTATAGTTATAGAAAATGCTGAAAGATTCGGACTTTCTCAGTTGCATCAACTTAGAGGAAGAGTGGGAAGAAGTGATAAACAATCTTATTGTATATTGGTATCATCATCTAAAAATGAAGAAACTCAGCAAAGACTTAATGTTCTTGTTCAAACGAATGATGGTTTTATTATTGCTGAAAAAGATTTAGAAATAAGAGGCCCGGGAGAGTTTTTAGGACTTAAGCAAAGCGGTATTGTTGAGCTTAAACTTGCTGATTTGACGAAAGATTTAAATATTCTTGAGATTGCAAGAGAAGATGCTAAAAATTATTTTTTTAATACACCAGAGAAAGAATTTCCGTTACCTCTTAAAAATTATTTAAATGCAACTTTAAAGTTGTCTGATTCTCTTAATTCTTTAGATTAATAAATTGCCTAAATATACTAGTACAAAAGATAAATAAATTTTTATTAAAATGATTGATAATCTTTGTATGAAAATTATTTATACAATTTTAATATTAATTTTAATTCAAGCTAAAGTATTTGCAGATGTGTCTGAATACATTGATGAATATACAAGATATGCACAAAAAGATACATATAAAACCTTTAAGCAAATTATAAAAGGTTCAGCAAGTATTTCTGACATTGAAAAACAAAAAGTGATAGATAATGAAATATCAAATGAATTAAATGTTAATTTTATATATGTTGACCTTTTAGATTGTATTAAAATTGCCTTAAATAATAACTTTGATATAAAAATTCAAGATGCAAACAGATTGGAAGCTTTTTGGTTAAATAAAAATTCACAATTTCAGTTATTACCGGATATATATTATAACTATGATATAAAAAATCTTGAAGGTAATTATTTAATTGGCGGAATTGTTGCTACTACAACTCATGAAGTGCCGATTCAAAGTGATTTTGTTTTGGAATGGTCTACTATAAATCAAGGTAGGTATTTTTTTCAACTGGCACAAACTAGAAATTTATTAAAGGCTGCAAAAGCAAATTTAGAATATACAAAAGAAGAAATAATAAAAAATACTGTTATTGCATACTATGATACGTTAGAACGAAAAATGGAAATAGAAGTTCAAAAAATGAATTTGTTTAACAGAGTTGAGCAGTTAAATTATACAAGAGGCAGATTTGAAGCAGGAATAGGGACTCTATATGATGTTAAGAGAGCAGAAACTGAATTGGCAGGAGCTCAACAGGATTATACCGAAACACTAAATTCGTTAAGACTGAGACAAGCTGCTTTGGCAAATATATTAGGTGTTGATATATTAGATGCTATTTATCCGTTTGAAATAAGAATTGACCAAAGAGAATTAATTAATCCGGATGTTGATATTGAAGAGCTATATCAACAGGCATTGGAGTCAAGAGAAGATATTAGGGCAAAAACTGCAGAAGTTAATGCTTATAGAGCTATGAGAAGTGCAAATTATACTGATATTATACCGGCAATTACATTATCATATCAAAACGGTTATGTTGGTACTAAAAGAATGGGATTGGCTGCTCATAACAGTTTAACTCTTGATGTCAGAGCATATTTGGGTAAGAATTTGTTAATGGGTACTATTACTCAAATTAAAGCGGATAGTGCGGTTGTTAAAGAAAAAAAGCTGGAATTGATAAATTTAAAAAGAAGTGTTAAGGAAGATATTTTAAATTCATATTACAATTCATTAAATGCATTAAAAAAAGTTGAGGCGGCAAAAGTTGAGGTTGATGCCGCAGATATTAGCTTGGATCTTTCTCTTGCAAATATGAAAACCGGAGAAGCAACATTTATAGATGTTATTACTTCTCAAAATCTTAAAGTTCAGGCTAATCTTAATCTTATAAAAAATATGATTGAATATAACAGAGCCCAGACAAATTTATTGTTTGACATTGGAATTATTAGCCCTGATAATGTTCTTAAAGATTATCAAACAAGATATTATTAATGAATAATTTTTTGTGTTTTGAGGCATTATATTAGAAAAGGGTATTTATGTTTAATAAAATCTGTAATCTATTTTCCTCTTTTTTCAACTATTCTAAAAAATCAAATATGGAAAAAGAAATTTTGGAACAACCTGAAATTATTTCAAAACTTTTGAGAAGATATCTTAAATTAAATTTTGAAATAGATATTGAAGTTCCTGAAAATATTCAGAATACAGTTTTTATTGCAAGTGGTTCATCTTACCATAGTGCCTCAATTATTACGGAATTTATAAATTCTCAATTAGATTCATTTGCTAAAGCCTATTATTCTAGTGAAGTCTGTTTGGATAAAAACTTTAATGTTAAAGATAATACATTGTATGTTTTTATATCTCAATCCGGTGAAACTAAAGATACAAATGAAGCTATGAATATAATATCTCAGAAAACCGCCAATATTTTTGCTATTTCTAACACTAAATCATCGACTCTTTATAATTCTGCAAAATATAAAATATATATTCAAGCAGGTATTGAGAAATCCATAGCGTCAACTAAAGCAATGTCTGCTCAAACATTCTGCCTATTCTTATTGGCGTTAAAATTACTTAAAATGCATAATATTAATGTTACGCATCATATAGATAATCTTTTGACAGTTCCTGAAGCGATTGAGGAAGCTATAAAAAAACATAAAGATATTATTTCATTTGCAAAGCAGTTTTATACTTGTGAAAATATTATTTTACTTGCAAATTCAATATATTATAGATTATCCCAAGAAGGTGCTTTAAAAATACAGGAACTATCCTACATTAATTCATCGGCATATCCCTTCGGAGAATTTATGCATGGGCATATGGCAGTTTTAAATAAAAAAAGTGCGGTTATTTCTTTAATTAATTCTGTTAACTCATTAGTAGCAATTGACTTGTTAAATAAATTATCTTCTAAGTATAATTTTGAAAATCTTGTTATTACCAATATTAATTTAAATGACAATTTAAAGCAGTCATCAATTGAATTGAAATATGACAATATATCATTTATATTCTCTGCTTTAGTATTATTTCAACTTCTTTCTTTAGAAATATCAAAAGCTTTAAATAGAAATACGGATTCTCCTCAAGGATTAAGTAAAATTGTTAAATAATTATTTCTCTTGCTTGATAACCTTATTCATGAATTTAGTTAAAAACGGAATATAAAATATTTTACCTAATATTACTCCTATAGAAATGTATAATAATAAAAGGAAAACAAGAAATTCAATAAGGGTAAAAGAAAATCCTAACGTATGAAATCTTATAATTTTTATTGATATTATTAAGTTAAACAAAGCTACTATAAAGTCCAGAAAAGGTATTTTTGATATCAACATCAAAATAATATCTATAAACAGTTTAAATATTGCCAAAATTATAGCTATTATCATAGATTGTGAAATATTATATAACAGAAAATATTTTAATTTTCTTTTTAGTAGTAGCGCTATTATGTACCAAACTAATCCTATAATTCCCATAGACATATATGATAATAATGAAATTACTTTTTCAATAGGTAAAACATTAGTATTATTATTTTGCATTACAAATCTCCACTCCGTTATCTATTATACTAAATAATAAATTTTGTAGCAAATAAAACTAAGTTAGAATCAGGAGAATGAGAATAGTTTCTTCTGACAAAATTTAGTAATATTTTCATATTCTTAAAAGGTTTATATGTTAAACCGACACTGTATTCTTGAGTAACAGAACTTGAATTTATGTTGTTTGGGTTAAAATAGTCGTATCTTCCTAAAACAGAAAGTTTTGGATGAATTTCATATGAGGACAATGTATAAAAACCGTCAGCTTTATTTTGAGAATTGACTATTCCATTATATCCATCAGCATTTGCATATTCTGCTTTTATATGGAATTTATTGTAATCATATGAAGTGTATAATGCATATTGATTATAATTAGTATAATAATTCCCGATGTTATAAGCGGCACCGACTTTGAAATCAGAAATTTCACTATCTGTATTAGCAAAAGGTTTAATAAGAACATTCCCCGCAAATTCCGTACCTTGTGAAAAATCTTTCATATAACGTGTACTGTCATAAAATCCTATGTCATAGTCAATATATTTATACTTTGCAACGTTTCTTACTCCTACAGAACGAACATTCCCAAACGTTCTTCCAAGTTGGGATTTTAATACCATATCTTGATTCATATATGAAATTGAACCGTTAAAAGTGTTTGGTACTCTGTCTGCTTGCCCGATTACTATACTTTGATTATCATTTATTCCATGTGAAATACAAATTTTGTTGATTTTTTGTGTAAAATCATTTGAATATCCGTCTAGGCTTCTTGCAATATTTATAGTAAACATCGCATTTGTTTTATTTTCATTAAATTTTACTCTTACCATTGGTTCTATAACCGTAAAATCATGCTTGAAATAAGAACTCTTATTCCTTTGATTGAAATAATTCATTTCACTTCCGTATAAAAAAGATGCTTTTACCGAATTTATAGGTGAATTTTCAAATTCAATCCCTTTTTCCGTAAATAAATTAAACACTGAAGGTATTTTTTCTTTATCATCAACTTTACCGTAATATATGTCTGACAAACGGTCAAGATTTATACCCTCTTTTTCAAGATTTACTTCTTCAATGGCTAAACAACTTGAATAATTTAATAATATTATGGTTAACAAGAATATGAATTTTTTCATTCTATATAATTTCTTTAAAATACTCTACTGTTTTTTTAATTCCTGTTATTAGAGGTACTTTTGGATTAAATGATAAATCTTTTTGTGCAAGCGAAATATCAGGTTTTCTTTTTACCGGATCATCTTTCGGAAGTTCTTTATAAACTATTTTTGAATGAGAATTTGTTAATTCCATAATTATTTTGGCTATTTCGTTAATAGTATTTTCACAGGGAATCCCCAGATTGTATGGGCCTGAATATTTACTGTTCATTAATTTTATTAAACCGTCTAAAATATCATCAACAAAACAAAAGGACCTTGTTTGAGAACCATCACCATATATTGTTATAGGTTCATTTCTAAGTGCTTGCACAATAAAATTAGAAACGACTCTGCCGTCATTTATTGCCATGTTTGGACCATATGCATTGAATATTCTTGCTACTTTTATGTCTGTATTATATTCTCTTTTATAATCAAACATTAATGTTTCAGCACATCTTTTTCCCTCATCATAACAACTTCTTATTCCAATGGGATTAACATTCCCGAAATAGCTTTCTACTTGAGGATGAATGTTAGGATTTCCGTATATTTCACTCGTACTTGCCTGTAAAATAGATGCATTATTTTCTTTTGCCAATTCCAACATGTTAATTATCCCCAGTACAGAAGTTTTTAAAGTCTTAATTGGATTCTTTTGATAGTATATTGGGGATGCAGGACAGGCTAAATTGTATATTTGATTTACTTCTGAAAAATATTTATCTGTTACATCGTATTCTACAAACTTGAAATTTGGATTTTTAAGTAATATTTCTATATTTTTTTTTGAGCCTGAATATAGGTTATCTAAGCATATAACATAGTTACCTTCATCAAGAAGTCTTTTTGATAAATGTGAACCTATAAAACCGGCACCACCTGTAATTAATATTTTTTTCATCCTGCAACCATTTCAATATTTTTAAATTGTATGTCATATAAATGTTTATAATGTCCGTCGGGTATCATTAAAAGTTCATCATGAGTTCCTATTTCAACAAGCTCCCCGTCATTTATTACCGCAATTCTATCAGCATTTTTGATTGTTGATAATCTATGTGCAATAACTAAAACAGTTTTATTCTTTATTAAATTATCCAGCGCTTTTTGTACTATTGTTTCTGATTCGTTATCAAGAGCAGATGTTGCTTCATCTAATATAACAATAGGTGTATTTCTTATCATTGCTCTTGCAATTGCAACTCTTTGCCTTTGCCCGCCTGAAAGCGTTAAACCTCTTTCTCCAAGAATTGTATTCAAACCGTCAGGTAACGCTTTTATTACTTCTTCAAGGTGTGATGCTTTTATTGCATTATTCAAATCTTCTTCTGTAGCATCTTTTCTTGCTAACATTATATTTTCTTTTATGGTTCCCGTAAATAAGAAGTTATCCTGAAATACAAATGAAATATTATTTCTTAAATCTTCCAGCTTAAAATCTCTTATATCTGTATTATCAAATTTTATAGTTCCGGTAATTACGTCATAAAATCTTGGGATTAAGTTCACCAATGTTGACTTTCCCCCTCCGGAATTACCCACTATTGCAAGTGTTTCACCTTTGTTTATTTTTAAGTTAATATTTTTTAAAATCATTTTCTCTGAATTATAAGCAAATGATACATTTTCAAATATTATTCCGTCTCTGATATCTTCAATTTCAACTGTTTTATCCTTGTTTTTAATTAACGGAACGTAATCAAATAATTCAAAAACCCTTCCCATAGCAACAAATATAGTTTGTATACTTGTCATTGTTGTTCCCAAAGTTTTAATAGGTTTGTATAAAAGCAACAATGATGTTACAAATGAAGCAAAAGAACCTGCAGTCATTTGATTTGTATAAATAAGCTTTGTTCCATAGAAGAGTACAAAAGCGATTCCGAAAGATGCAATTAAATACATAATCGGCGACATCCATCCTGCTCTTTTAGTAAGTGATATAAGTACATTAAAGCTTTCTTTAATACCTCTGTCAAAATTATCTTCTTGTCTTTTTTGAAGTCCGTATGCAGTTACTACTTTGTTTCCCGAATACGTTTCATTTATTGTTGTCATTATATCTCCCATAATGACTGTATTTTTATTTGAAGTGGATTTTATTTTTTTTCTTATTAAAAATACCGGTATAAATGCTACTCCGAGAACTATTACACCGACTACTGCCAATTTCCAAGAACTGTATAACATAACAGTTATTAATGATATTGCACCAAATAAACTTATTATAAAGGTTTTTATTTGGTCAATAACTCCTCTTGATGCAGTATCAGGGTCTGTTAAATATCTGTTAATAATCATGCCTGAGGAATTTTCGTCATAAAATGAAGTATCCATGTATACAAGTCTTGAGAATAAATCTGTTTTAACAAGATTTGTAATTTTTAAACTTGTCCAATCTGTAAGATAAGAATTTAAATATCTTAATAAACCTTGAATTATAGCAAAGCCTACAATAAGAAAAGGCATTGCATAAGCCAGATAAAGATAAGGTATTTCATAACCCCAAAGCTGAATATTTGTTCTTCCTACTACATAATCCATATATGGTTTAAGAGCGAATGATACCACTCCGTCCAATAGTCCTACCGGAATTGCTACAAGAAATCCTAATATGACTTTATCCATGAACGGTTTTATATATGGGAAAATTCGTTTTAGTAACCATGCATAATCAAATGATGTTAAAGCTTGAGTGTCTTTTAATTTCATAGTCTGCCTTTTGTAAACGTTTAGTCTGTTGGTGTAACCTTGTTCTTTCTCTTCGCAGAGTATAGTTACAATCCTTATAAATAATCCAATTGTATATTTTTAATTGTCCGATTAATATAGCTTGACTGTTAATCGGGTTTATCCGTGTGTGTTCACCTCCATAACAACTCTGTTATATTGTGAAAATTTACTCGGACTATATAATTATAAACCGAAATTTATTTATTTGAAAAAAATTGTTAAGGGCATTTTGTAACAATATTTTAATAATCGGGTAAAAAATAGCATATTTTATTATTTACTAATATTAAATATATGTGTGCATTGTAAGGGGTCTTTTATGAATAATATTAGTGTTTTTTCTGAGTTTACAAGGGGAACGTCAATTCATGCGACTAAAGTCGCAAAACCTGCTATGACCGCAAATAATTCAGTTTCAAATTCTGTAGAAGCTGAAAATAAGAACATGAGTAAAAAGGAGAAAATTCTTAAAACACTTAAGACAGTTGCACCTATAGCTTTACCTCTTATTGCTATTCCTGTTTCTGTCGGGATTACTTATAAAATAGCAAATAAAAATACAGGTGCACTAAAAAAAGAAATAGAAAATTTAGCCTCAGAAGTAAGCACATTAAAGACACAAAATGCTGATACAATTGCCAAAATCGCCGGAGACGTCAAAGCTCAAAGTTCAAGTGTAAAAATATTACAAAGAGAAGATACAAAAATCTGGAAAGCTCTTTTGGCAGTTGCAGGTGTTGGAGGAGCCTATAAAACAGGACAATTAACGAGTGAAGATAAAGATGAAATTACTGAAAATATTAAATCAAGAATGAACAATATTACATATAAAGCTGATAATGCACAATATTTAGCTCAAGATGCAATGAAATCTTCAGGTACTTCTCTTTCAAAAAAATATCTTGAAAATGTTAACGGTATTGAACTGTTAAAAAATATTAATACCGGTTCAAGAAACAATCAAAAATATTTAAAAGCTATTGAACAAATTCAAACGGCTGCTCCGAAGCGATTATATAATCAACCGAAAATAAAACCAATGGAAAAAGGTTCTACATTGTGGTCGGTAACTTCTGAATTTGCACCAATAAAAGAAGGCGGACTCGGTTCTGTACCTGTTGATGTACAGAATAATTTAACAAAGCTAGGAATAAATATTCCTACATTCATTCCTATGTATCAAGACGGTACAAAAGGGGTATTTAAACAAATTGAAGATAAGTGCATTTATACATATAAAGGACAGGATTTTGAAGTAAAAAAAGCTGCACAATTTGATATAAATGCTTATAGAGGTGCAAATCAAAACACTGAAACTGTTGAAGTATATGTTGGTAAGACAAAAGAGGGTAATCAATTAGTATTTCTGCGCAATAAAAATTATTTTGACGATTCAATTTATTCTACGGGAATAAAGTCTGAAGAAGCAGAAAAATTTGCATTTTTCTCAAAAGCGGTTTATGAATTTGCCAAAATTAAGAATGATATGTCAAGTGTTAAAAATTTAAAAATTGATGATATGAGTGCTTTTGATTCAATTAAATCTCCTGACGGGCTTATTTTAAATGATTGGCAGGCATCTCCAATTGCTGCACTTGCAAGATATAAAGCTCCTATGGAAAATGCTCACGGTGAATTATCTGACAGTGCTGCTTATAAACTTGCTAATATGAATATGATTACTATTGGTCATAATGCTATGTATCAAGGTTCAACAAGAGACAATAATTCTGATGTTCAGAGATATCAATCTACCGGAAACATACTAAATACTTTGTTTGACAAGTATTCTGCAGATATTGTTAAAAATGCTGATACACTTGCATCTAAAACAGATAAAACAGATTCCGGTTTAAAAAATCTTGATAATGTACTTATAATTAATAAAAATGACCCTACATCGAATCATACTAATCTGTTAAATATGGGAATTTGTTTAAGTGATTATTTCTGTCCTGTTTCAAAAAATTATGCTCAGGAAATAATTTCAGATGAACATCCGGAACTTTCAGGAGAATTGAGATGGGCTCTTAATCAGAGAAATAATTCTAATTCTCTTGAAGGTGTTATTAACGGTAATGACTTTAATAATCTTTCAATCGAAGCAAGAAAGGCTAATATTAAAAAACAAACTACCCTCGATTATATGACATACAACAAACAATCTTCAATCGATGAAGTTTTAAAGGCTAGAGAATATAACAAAATTAATTTTTATAAAAATTATATTTTACCGTTTACATTAAAAAATGATGAATCAAATCATACACCGAAAGTAGAAAATATTAGAAAAACTACTGAAAATCTTGAATATGTTAGTGCAAATAATAATGTGAAACTTCCTGAACTTACAGATGAAGAGTTAAAAGAAACACCTGTAATATGTTCAGTAGGAAGATTCGTTTCTCAAAAAGGTATTGATGTATTAGCTGATTCAATAGAAAAAATTATGAAAAACTGGGAAAAAGATTTTCCTTCCAAACCGAAACCTATATTCTATATTGCCGGTCAAGAGGGTGAAGACGGAAGAAACAGAAAATATATAGAAGATTTAATCAGTAAAAAATTATCACCCGAAGATTCATGCAGAGTTATTTTTGCTCATGGATATGCTCCTATGACTGCTATGACGGCTGCATCTGATTATTTCTTGATGCCAAGTAAATTTGAACCTTGCGGTCTAACTCAAGGTGAATCGTTTGCGGTTGCTACTCCTGTTATTGCAAGTGCCGTTGGTGGTATTGTCGATACTGTTAACAGAAATGACAAAACAAACGGAATTTTAACTGATAAAGATAAGCCGCTTGATTCTATAGGTTTTTATGAAGCAATTAAAAAAGGTATTAATATTTACTTTAATGACAAAAATCAGTATGCAAAAATGGTTCATGATTCATTGCATGAAGATTTTAGTTGGTCTCAGCCGGGTAAAAAGGGTTCTGCTTATGATTATGCTCAACTTATCGGTTATAAAAAAGATGACCTTAATGATGTTGCTTAACCTAATTCCGGGTCGCTTTATATTTTCAACTATTTATACTCATAAATTTAAATATGTCCAAATTTAATAAATTTGCAATTTTTAAAGTTATATAATACCATTTTAGTGTATGGTTGATAATTTTGATGAATCATTAAATTTGGCGTATAACTTGCATGTCTCAGGAAAATTAGAAGAAGCAAAGTTGAAATATGAAAATTTGCTCAAAATCAGGCCTGATGACGTTAATTTGCTTTTTTTATATGCTCAATTGAATATTTCTTTAAAAAATTGGGATAATGCTTTAGACATTTTGCTTAAAATATATAATAAAAATCCTTTAGATGATGTTAAATTGAATATTGCTAAGGTTTATTTTTATAAAAATGATTATGATAATGCCATTAAATTATTATCTGAATTTTCAGATTTCAATAAAGAAGCAGTTATTTTATTAGCTATATCTTATTTAAAAAAAAATAAATATAATGAAGCAATAACAGAATATTTAAAACTTATTGATAAAAATTGTATTGATTGTTCTAATTTATTCAATTTATCAATATGTTACTTAAAAATACAAGAATATGATAATGCATTAAAGTATGCTCTTCAGGTATATAATAACAATCCAAATGATTATGATATTAACATACATATAGCATCAATATATGAATTTCAAGGAAGAAATGAAGAAGCACTTCCCTACCTTTTAACTGCCATTAAACAAAAAAATGATGTTGAAGTTATATACAGAATTGCTTGTATTTATAAAATTTTAGGCGATGTTAAAACGGCTCTTGATTATTTTTTGGATGTGCTTAAATTAAATCCTTTACATAAGAATGCATTGTTTTCTATTGCTTTTATATGGTCAAAAATTGATAAAAATGTTGCATTAAAAGCTATTCAACAGTTATATTCATATTTTCCAAACGATAAAAATGTTCTTATTAATTTGTATTTCGCATATGAAAGAATGATGATGTATGATGAATGCGAAAAAGTTGCAAAAAAGCTTGTAAAAATATCACCTGATGATTACAGTTCCTGGGATATATACGCAAATGCGCTTGATCAGGTGTATAAATATGACGAAGAAGAAAAAGCTTATTTAAAGTCTGTGGAACTTAAAAAAGATAATATTACTTCTGCTTTGGGGCTTGCGTGCTTATATTCTCAAAAGGGTGATGTACAGAAGGCAAAAGACTTAGTAAAACCTTATTTAAATTCTGATGATGTTATTTGGTCTTATATGCATTTTATGTTAAAGGATAAAAATTTTAATGAAATAAAAGAATATTTTTATAAAATACATACAAAAATTTTATCAAAAGAAGAAGGCGAAAATAGAGCAAGAAGAATGTTCTATTATTTAAATGTTAATAAAAAATTTCATGTTTCAGAAGATTTATTTGCACAAATTAAGAAAGAGTCAAATCAAAAAGTTTTTAATCCTTGTGAAATTTTTAAAAATAAACAATACAAAGGTGAAGATTTAAAAAATAAAAAATTGTTGTTATACTCACTGCACGGATACGGCGATGTGATAATGGTAACAAGATATATTCGGGAATTTCAAAAATTTGCGCCAAACCTTATACTTAGAGTGCCTTCTTCATTGGAAACTTTATTTAAATTTAATTTTCCTGATTTAACTGTTATTAATGAAGATAAGGAATTATCTGAAGATGAATACGATTATACAACTCCTTTTTTCCTATTGTTGTATCATTTAAATGTTGACTTAAAAAATATAATTCACTCAAAAGGATATTTATCGGTATCTGATGGGGATGTTAAAGAAAAGTCCGAATTTGACTTTATGAAAACAGACAAACTAAAAGTCGGATTATTTTGGCAGGGCAATCCCGTTATTTTAAGGAATCGTTCAATTAAATTAAAAAGGATGTCAGAGTTGTTTAAAACTGACAAAATACAATTTTACTCATTCCAGATATCAAATATTGATTTTGAATCTGACGAATTAAAAACACATATTAACATGATTGATTTAGCACCTTATATCAACTCCTATAATGATACTGCCGCATTTTTAAAGAACATAGATGTATTAGTAACAATAGATTCATCCATAGCTCATTTGGCAGGCGCATTGGGAATAAAAACCTATTTGTTATTGCCTTATCATACTGAATGGAGATGGTTTTATGACACTGATAAAACTCCTTGGTATGATAGTGTTAAAATATTTAAACAGAAATATCCTAATGATTGGGAAGAAGTAATATTGAGAGTAAAAAATGAGCTTAATGTATAATGAATTAGCGGACAAAGCCTATTCGCTGCACACAAATAAACAATATGCCGAAGCTGAGAAGATATATTCCAAACTTCTTAAAATAAAACCTGAAGATGTTAATATATTAAATCTATACGGTCTTTTATGTATTGCTAAAAGCAATTATAAAATGGCTATAAATTTATTAACAAAAGCAATGGTTTTAAAAAAGTCTGCTTACATTGCAACTAATTTAGCTAAGGCGTATTATTTAAACGGTGAAATTGACAGAGCAATAAAAATGTATAATCAGGCTTTGTTATATGAAAAAAATGATGATATCTATTTTTCATTGGGACTTGCATACAAAAAGCTTAATAAATACGATGAAGTCATAAAAAATTATCACATGGCACTTAATATAAATCCTGACAATTATAAAGCAATGTATAATTTAGCTCTGGCATACAAAGAAGTTAAGGATATAGACAATGCTGTAATGTACGGAGAATTGTGTATAAAAATAAAAGACGAAGCTGATATTCATACTCTTTTAGCAGGTTGCTGCGAAGACAGAGGGTTATATGAACTTGCTGCTCAGGAAATGGAAAAAGCTATTAAATTAAAACCTGATAATCATTTATTCTATTATAATTGTGCAGTGTTGTATTCCAAAATTAATAATAATGAAAAAGCTAAAGAGAATTATTTAAAAGCAATTATACTTAATAAAAATCATATTGATTCTTATTTAAATCTGTCATATATATACAAAGAAACTGATAAATTATCTGCAGTAGAGTGTTTGAAAAAGGCATTAGAGATTAATCCTAAAGCAATTAATGTTAATTTGGCTCTTGCTCAGCTATATAGAGATATGTATGATAATAAAAAAAGTATTGAATTATTAGAAAATATGCTTGCTTTTTGTGATGAAGAACCTGAAATATATTCTCTTCTTTCTACAAATTATATGGATACGGGAGAGTATGATAAAGCATTAGAAACAATAAATAAGGCGCTTGAATTTATTCCTGAGAGTTTAAATTACCTTCATGGTAAAGCTATTGCCTTAAAGTATATGGGGCATACAGACGAAGCAAAGTCAATTCTTGAAGAAATTGTTAGAAAAGATTTAAATCAAACTCAGTCAGTCGTTACTTTAGGAATGATGTATTTACAGAATAAAGAATTTGACAAGGGATGGAAATTATATTCTCAAAGGAGTAATGATACTAAGTTTAAAAATATTTTTAAAGATAAAGTATGGAAAAAAGGAACGGATATAAAAAATAAAAGACTCCTTTTATTCTCTGATTGCGGTCTTGGCGATACAATTATGTATGCCAGATATTTTAAACAATTGTCTAATGAAGTAAAGACTCTGCAAATACAAACAGATAAAGTACTTTTAAGCATGTTAAAAGATAATTTTAATGATTACAATATTATTCCGAAATCTCAACTTCCTGATGAATATGATGTTGTTATGCCGCTTATGGATATACAATATGCTTTAAATTCGAATTTTGATTCAAT
This sequence comes from Candidatus Gastranaerophilales bacterium, assembly GCA_947625445.1. GTDB lineage: Bacteria > Cyanobacteriota > Vampirovibrionia > Gastranaerophilales > Gastranaerophilaceae > Avigastranaerophilus. The sequence goes on along the minus strand of CANQOM010000015.1, from coordinate 2,919 downwards.
TCCATACTCTGAAGGCTATCTGAAGGCAAATATAGTTCTTGCAAGCAATATTTCTGATTTGGATATAATGCAAACAGATAAAAAGAAAGTAGGTATTTTCTACAGAGGCAACAGAAAAATATTTAAAAACAGAGAAATTAAGTTTGAATTACTTAAAGATATTCTTTCACTTGAAAATTGCGTTTTTTATTCATTTCAGATGGATGAAGTGGTAGAAAATCATCCTAATATGTTTAATATAAAAGAACATATGAAATTTTATGCAGATACTGCTGCAATTATAGAAAATATGGATGTAATGGTTACAATTGATTCCTCTATAGTTCATATGTCAGGTGCAATGGGGAAGAAAACATTTTTACTTTTGCCTGAAACTGCGGAGTGGAGATGGTTTAACGATGATAAAACGACGCCATGGTATAAAAGTGTAACTATATTAAAACAGAATAAAGCTTCCGATTGGTCAAAGCCTCTCGAAAGGCTAAAAAAAGAGCTTATTAAGTTATGAATATAAACGATGTTTGTTGCGTTGACATAGAAAAAATGCTTTATGAGGGCAGTGCACTTGCAAGATATAATTCTGTCCCTGTCTTTATTGAAGGCGGATGTCCGGGTGATACCGTAAAAATTAAAATAATTAAAATCAATAAAAAATATTTAATCGGTGAAATTCTTGAAATAATTAAACCTTCTGAATATAGAGTTAAGCCGTTATGTCCAATGTTTAAGGTTTGTGGAAGTTGTAACTGGCAGTATATTGATTATAATGAACAATGCATTCAAAAGAGAAATATTCTAAAAGAAACTATAAAACGTATAACAGGGTTTGATTTTGATGTAAAAGATACTGTTAAATCACCAAAGATAATTGAATACAGATATAAAATTCAGTATCCCGTATCTCAAACTAAGGTTTCAGAAAGAATAATTACAGGCTATTATAAAAAGAATTCTCACGATATTGTTAATATTAAATACTGTCCTATTCAACCTGATATAATTAATATTATTAACGAATTTATTAAAGAACAAGCTCAAAAATTAAAAATTTCAGGGTATGTTGAAAAAAATAATAAAGGACTTTTAAAGCATATTATATATAGAGTTTCTTCAGACCAAAAACAAATTTTGATTATATTCGCAATTAATTCAAATATACTTGATATTAAGTTAAAACAACTTGCTGAAATTCTTATGAGTAAATATAAAAATATTGTTGGTATTTGTGTTAATTATAATCCGATAAAAACAAATGTTATTATGTCTGATAATACTGAAGCAATAATTGGAAATACATATTATATAGAAGAATTAGAAGGAATAAAATACAGGGTTAGTGCAAATAGTTTTTTTCAGGTAAATCCATTTTCTGCAGTTAACATATTTAATACAATAAAGAAATTAATAAAAGAAAGGGTAAAGACTCCTACTATTCTGGATGCTTATTCGGGTGTATCAAGTATTGGGCTTTGGCTTTGTGATGTAGCTTCAAAGGTTGTAAGTGTAGAAGAGGTTAAAAGTGCGTCGTGTGATGCTATTTATAATGCTGAATTGAATAACATTTCAAATATAGAAATTATTAATGATGATGCTTCAAAAACATTTCTAAAATTTATTAAAAACGGTATAAAATTTGATGTTACAATTATTGACCCGCCAAGAAAAGGTTCAACACAAGAAGCACTTGAAAATTTAATTCAATTGACTGATAAATATTTAATCTATGTAAGTTGCAATCCTTCTACATTGGCAAGAGATATGAATATACTTATAAATAATGGATTTAATCCTATTTATATTCAGCCTTTTGATATGTTTTCTCATACATATCATATTGAAACTCTTGTAATGTTTGAAAAAAAGATATAAAAAAGAGACCCGAAGGTCTCTTTTTTATTCCCCATTTTCCCAAATTAGTCTGTAGTCCGATTTTAATCAAGCAATGTTTCTAATATACTTGCATTTTTCATTGCTATTGCGTTTTCTTTTACTCTTTGTTTATGAATATAAGTTCTCAATGCTTCTCGAATAAGCTCACTTCTTGTGCGATTTTCACCTTCTGCCACTTCATCTATTCGTGTTAAAAATTCTTCGGGCATTGAAATTAAAACTCTTGCCATATAATTCCTCTTTCATTAATTTGCTCTTGTATATATATAAAAACAATTTCAATTAAGAAATTGCATAATTTTTATATACATATTATTTATTTTGTAACAATTATTAATATAATTTTTTTTCTTTACTATAAACTATATGGTTAAAAAGTTTTATAATTGTTATTTTATTTTTAAATGTTACATATTTAGATATTTCAAATATGTTATTAATTTTAAAATGAGAGTATAAATCACCGTATTTATCAGTATTTATGACATCAGGTAATACTTTGGAATAATCTAAAGTTTTTAAAATATTTGTTTCATAATCAAAAGTTTTTATTGACATATCAATCATTTTTTCTCTGTTAGCGGCAGTATTAGTTCCGTGCCATCTGTAAGAAAACAATATTTTATTGAATGATTTATATTTGCCGTATTTTGATAATTGAAGATGCATATACCAATCTTCTAAAGGAGCTTCTTTTGTAAATTCGCCCATTCTATCAAGTGCTGATTTCCTTATTACATAACCGTTGGGAATATAGTTACAATATCTTAGAGTAGGATATGTTCCGAATTTATCAGTATTAAACCAATTTTTAGCAGTTCTTTTAAATTGTTCGGAAAATGTTTTAAAAAATGCTTTATTTTTATCATATATAATATGTTTATTATTATCCCAATAACATATCTTTCCTTCTGCGTCTATTATTTCATTGTCTCCTACTGCTAGACAATATTGCGGATTATCAATTAAAAATGACACTTCTGTTTCTATTGCTTCGGGTTTATATAAGTCGTCAGGAGCAAAGATATG
>CANQOM010000014.1 GCA_947625445.1 Candidatus Gastranaerophilales bacterium | reverse complement strand
TATACTTTTATAAAAAGTGACAGAAGTTTAACTTTAAGACCTGAAAATACTGCAGGAGTGGTTAGAGCATACCTTGAACATAATTTATTCAGAGAAAGTGCTCCGGTTAAATTATGGTATAAAGGTCCCATGTTTAGGTATGAAAGACCTCAAGCGGGAAGACAACGTCAATTCCATCAGATTGGTGTTGAAATGTTTGGTATTCAAGATGCATCAATAGATGCTGAATGTATCATGCTTGCCGTTGAATTTCTTAAAAAATTGGGGCTAAACGACTTGGTTGTTGAAATAAATTCTTTAGGGTGTAATAAGTGCAGAAAAGAATTTAAGGAAAAATTAAAAGAATCGATAAGACCATTTCTTGATGGACTTTGTGATGACTGTAAAAGCAGGTTTGAAAAAAACCCTTTAAGAATTCTTGATTGTAAAAATGAACAATGTAACAATCTTTTTGAAAAACATAACTTAAAAAATTCGATTTCAGGTATAAAACTTTGTGATGAGTGTAGCATTCACTACGAAAAATTGAAAAAGTATTTAAATATATTAAATATAAAATATGTAGAAAATGCCTTTTTGGTAAGGGGGTTAGATTATTATACTAAGACCGTATTTGAGATAAAATCTAATAATTTAGGTTCGCAAAATGCAGTTTGCGGTGGAGGAAGATATGACGGACTGGTTGAAATGCTTGGCGGTCCTGATACACCTGCCGTTGGATGGGCGATGGGGGTTGAAAGACTTAATTCTTTAATTCCTTCTGCAGAAGAGAAAAAAATAAAATTTTATGTCGTATCAGATAATCAAGAAGAAGCGATAAAAATAACTAAACTATTACGTGATAAAGGTCATGCTGCAGAGTTTGATTACAATTGTCGTAAATTTGCAAAACAACTTGAGAAAGCTGCTAAGATAGCTATGTATGCAATAATAATAGGTGAAGATGAAATAAAAAATAATTATTATACAGTTAAGAATCTTTCTTCTTCAACTCAAGAAAAAATGACTTTTGAAGAACTTTGTAATACCTTCAGCTTATAATAAAAATTTATCCGTTTAATGTATAATTTCTTCAATTGCAGAAATTTCTTCAAAGTTAGCTCCTGCTTCTGAAAGTTCTTCTGCGCTTATTCCGAAAAGGCTTATAAGCTTTTTAGTCTCTGTTGTAAGATTATTGTTTCTTAAAGAACTGATAACTTGTTCAATTATGTCACTTCTTTTCATGATTGAACCTGTATTAGTTTTATTTTTATTAAAAATTCTTTTTTTTGATTTTCCCATTTATTAACCTTTTATGATATTTTATATATAATATTTTTTGTTTACAAGGTCTAATAAACGAGCATATGTAAACAAATGTAAAAAATGATGTAAATTGTTAGAAAAAAAGCAAATTTAAATTTTCAGAAGTTTTATTTTTTATATAAAATGTTCATTATAGGAGATGCGTTTGTTATGAAAATAGGTAATATTCAAGGTAATTATTATTCTTTTGGAAAAAAGGTAAATAATGAAAACAAAGAAATAAAAGGGAATAATTATAATAAAAAAGTTCCAGGAAAAGTTGTTGCAACGGTATTAGCAACTACTATACCAGTTGCGGCATTTCCGATTGTTGCTTTTTGCCCTTCTTCTTGTGATATGAATGTAGTAGCAACTGCAGATACAAAGGGTGATTCAGATGTAACACCTTCTGTTGATGATGTTGCAGAAAATTTAAATGTTGTTTTAAATAATGAAAACAACGGTAAACTTGTTTTAGCAGATGCTCAGATGGCAGCACTTCCTGTATCTGATTTTTATTTACCAAAAACTGGTGAAGAAATAGTTTATACACCAAATGAAGATTTGCCAAGAAATGAAAACGGAACAATTATTGCTACTATTACTGAACAAGTATCTGATGACCCTACAGAAGGTAATACTTTAAGTCAAATTATTAAAAAAGTTTATTCTGATTCTTTAGAAGGTTTGTCAGATGAAGAATATGATGCATTCTTCAATAAAGCAGTAGATGAATTTATACAATCAAACCCTTCATTATCAAAGTTTGTAAATGATGAACTTGGTGAAAATATTAAAAATTATAAAAGAATTGCAGGACTTGATTTATATAAAGGAACTTCAAGTTCTAATGAAACAATGGATACAAGATTATTAACAGTTCCTACTGCAATAGCAATACAAAAACAAGGTGCACAAACTGATGATGTTGATTATTCATATTCTCAATCAACATATTCTCCTAAATCATCAGTTGCAAGTGTTGTTAAAGATGCGGATTCATTATTAGAAGGTGAATATAATTCAATATCAGATTTGATTTATGATCAATACGGTGATGTATCAGACGGTGCATACAGAAGTATATTATATGCAATTGTAAATCATCCTGATAATGCAAATGAATTTGAATATGCATTAGATAAATTAAACTTTAATGAATTAGTAAAAGTTGATAATGTAAATGACTTAACAAGAACATTAGATAAAAATACAAGCGATTATATGGCAGGAATAACTCTTCCTTCAGTTACTTCTATAATAACTAAAGCTGATAATGTAGAAATTGGAGAAGATGATAAAAATGCAATAATTTATCAAATATCTCCTGTAAAAGTTTTAGACGGTCAAAATGATAAAAGTATAGCATTAAACAATAATGAATCAGGAGAAGCTGAAGAAGGAAAAGTTTATTCACTTCAAGATTCACTTCAATTTTATGTATCACCTGATGGAAACGGTAGATTCGCTAATGTTGAAGACGGAAAATTAAATGTAAATAAAAATGTAAATTATGCTGAACAATTTGCTTCAAATATTATGGCTCAGATTGTTTATGCAAATCTTGATATTTTCGCTGCACCTTATGAAGATGCTCAAGGTTATCATGAATATGGTGTATTTGATGTAAATGATGATTTTGATACTACAGATAAATCATTAGAAGAAGTAATAAATAATTCAACAATTAACTTTGACAGAATGAAACAATATAGTTTTGTTAATTCTGACGGAACTTTGAAATTTGACAACGGAGTCGAACTTAAATTACCTCAATTTAATTATAGAATAAATTTGGGTGATATAATTCCAAATGATGCAGAAGTTGAAGAAATAGTAGACGATGAAGCTCCGATAGCTATAATAGATGAAGAACCGATTGAAGCTGAACCGGAAGTTGATGACAGTGTTCCGTATCAAGATGAAGAAAATAATATACCAAGTGAAGATATTCCATTTATTCAGGATGATATAGTTCCGACGCCTGAACCAACGGCTGAACCGACTGCAACTCCTGATGTAACTGCAAGTCCGGAACCGACTGCAGCACCGACTGCAAAACCAACGGCGAAACCGACGGCAAAGCCGACTGCAGCACCAACTGCAAGTCCAAAACCGACTGCAGCACCGACTGCAAGTCCTTCACCAAAACCAACACGCAGACCTGGTGGAGGTGGCGGAGGAGGAGGTGGAAGTTCTACTCCGAAACCGACTGCAACTCCTCAAGCAACTGCAAGTCCGGAACCGACTTCTACACCAAATCCATCAGCTAGTCCCGAACCGACAAAAACTCCGGGACCAGGTCCTGGCGGACATACTCCGGAACCGACTGCAGCGCCAACAGAAAGTCCAAAACCAACGGCTGGACCAACAGAAACTCCGGGACCAGGTCCTGGCGGACATACTCCGGAACCGACTGCAGCACCAACAGAAAGTCCAAAACCAACGGATGGACCGTCTGAAACTCCGGAACCGGAAGAACATCCGACTTTACCGCCGGATTTACCAACTCCACCTCCGGAAACAACACCGGATCCTTCTAAACCAACAGAAGATCCTAGTAAGCCTACTCAAGCTCCACAATTAGAGCCTGATGATCCAGATGCGACTCCAACGCCGGTTCCAAGTTCTGCTCCTACAACAGAGCCAACTGCAGAACCAACTGCTGAACCAACGGCAGAACCAACGGCTGAGCCGACTGCAAAACCGACAGAAGAACCATATCCGGGTGGTAATCCGACAACGGCTCCTGGACTTGATCCTGACGACCCGGATGCGACACCTGTACCTGGTGCAACGGATACTCCGGAACCAACTGCAGCACCAACGAAAAATCCGGAATCAACTGCTGAACCGACAAAAACTCCGGAAGCTACTAAGGAACCACAACCAACATTGAATCCTGAAGCAAGTTGTGAACCAGCACCAACAGAAGATCCTGAAGAAGAAACTCCTCCTTCATTTACAACTCCTGTTCCTGAAGCTACAACTACACCTTCAGAAAAGACACCGGAACCTTCGGCTACAAAAGCTCCTGATGTAACTGATGAACCTGGAACTACAAATGCTCCTTGTGAATCTGCTGCACCGGAAGAATATGAACCGGAATTACCTCCTTCTTCTGAGACTAAGAATGAGCCTCAAGCTACTCCATGTGCTTCTCCTGATGATGAAGAAGTAGAAAAAGAAAATAATCCTTCTGTTCAATCTGGCGTTGTTTCAGATGATAGTTCATCAACAGATACACAAGCTACTTGTGAACCTGCTCCAGAAGAAATTCCTGAAGAAGAAAAACCGGGTACACTTCCTGAAGATGTAGAATCTGTTAATAATGATGTAGCACCTCAAAGTGAAGATGATACTCAAGATACTCAAGTTGATGAAGTTAATACATATATTGAACCTCCAAAACAAACTAATGATGATGAGGTAAATGGATACGAAGATCCGGAAGAACAATATGAACCGGAATATGAACCTGAATATGTACCTTCATATGAAGAACCTTCTTACGAATCTAATGAATCATTTTATGATGAACCTTCTTACGAAGAAGAATCTTATGAACCGGAAGAATCATATAGCAGCAGTAGTGAATCATATGTAGAAGAATCTCAACCTGAAGAATCATACTCAGAATCAGCAAGTGATGTATCTTCTGAAAGCTTTGAAGTAGCTTCTGCTAAACCAAAATCACTCGGTGGTAAATTATCATCATTCATAATGAATAAACTTAATAAGAACCCTCAGAAAAAAGGTGATGATGGTATATACTTTGTAGTATAGATAAAACAAAAATAAAACAGACGGTTTTTAAACCGTCTGTTTTATTAATAGAAAATAATATAAAAAAAATCGCTCTTAAAAGCGATTTTTAATTTTCTGATTTTATTGTTTTTTGAAATTCCTCTATAATTTCACGCCAAGGTTCAACTATAATATCCTTATCACTCAAAGCTTCTTTTGAAATTCCGGCATGATGAATGAGGGGAAGAAGTTCATCTTCAGCCATTTTTATCGGTTCATCTATATTATCATCGGTATCATTACAGATAAAATATCCTTTACCTTGTTTATCTTGTTCATAACCTATAATTGTTATTTCATGCCCGCCATCAACTTTATTTTGGCTATCTAAATGAGTATATCCGATAATAACATTTTGACCTGCGTTGAGAGATTTTAAAATGTGTTGTTTTGTTTCATCAGGTTCGCAGTTATATCCTACCAAATATCCGTTTTCATCAAGATTTTGATAAACAACTGAAATTTTAGGTTGTTCAAAAATAACTTGTTCAACGAAATTTTTTTCAAAATCTGTTAAACCGGCATTATCGGGATTAAATTTCCCTGTACGTTCATCTGTTATAGAATTATAAGTATTCTGTGAACCAAGGTTCAGAAGTGCTGATTGAATAAGAACGTCGACACATGAACGTTCATCTTTATCTTTGTATGAAGTTTGAACTCTTGCTCTTACTATTGCATTTCTGTCCGGTTTAATATTAATAGAAACGTCTTCCCAATTTTTCCCGATTTTATTTTCCGTATTAAATTCTCTGAGCATCCAAAGCCCAGATGCAGTTCCATCGGAGAAATCAGACATTTTTAAATTTTTTTCAACACTATAGTTTTCACTGCTCAATCCGGAAGCGAATCTTGCAAATTCTGCAGGATTTCTGCTCGCAAGATTAAATTCCATGCTTGCTACAACACAAGAAGAAGATATAACATGTTTTGCTTTTTCGTTAACTTCTTCTCCTGTTTCATTTTGTATTTCTTGAGCAATATTATCCGGAATATCTCCGAATTTTTGTGTTATAGATGAAGGTTTATCTATTGCTTTTATTACTTCTTTTAAAATTGATGACGAGTTTAATCCTTTTATCCTTGGTTCTGTAGCTATTTTGTAAAGGTTATCTAATACAGTAGAGCCGTCATCTGATTTATTATCAAATAAAATTCCGTTTTTTTTAAGTCTTTCAAGAGCTATTTTAGATTCTTTATCTAAATATGTATTAATTTTTTTCAGCTTCGTATTATTATCATTAGCTTTTGAAAATGACGGATGGTATGCTTTTATCTGCTCACTTGTTGGCATTTTTAATTTCTTTGACATGCTAAAATCAGCAGTTTGTTTATTAACACTACTTTTATTTGTATAATTTGTGTTGTTTAAATTTACATTTTGTATTTTTGAAATATTAAGCATACTAAAACCTTCAATAATATAAACAATTTAAAAGATTAAAAATTGCTATAAAAAAGAGTAAATTTGTATATTTTTTACATTTATTTTATTAAAGCTTGAATTTCTTTAAAGTTAGGATGTTTTGAATTTTCAAGTAATTCAAACAAAACCATTTCAGTAGTTACAATTTGACATCCGATATTACTTAATCTTTTAAGTGCTGATTCTTTATTATCATTATTTCGTGAACCGCATGCATCTTTTACTATAAAAACTTCATATCCTTCGTTTATTAAATCAAAGGCACTTTGAAGTACACAAATATGGGTTTCAATTCCAAATAATATTATTTGATTTTTATTATATGATTTTATTATTTCTTTAAAATTATTTTCTTTAAGAATACTGAAAGATGTTTTTTCAAAATATTTTGCCTCGATTAATGATTCTTTGATACTTAAAAGAGTTTCACCTAATCCTTTTGGATATTGTTCCGTGATAATAGCTGATAGATTTAAAATTCCCGCTATTTTTGCTAACTTTATAGCATTATCTTTTACTGTATTATCACTTAACATATTAGTCAATTTTTCTTGTATGTCAATTATTAGCATTATGCAAGTTTTGGCATTAATGGTATTCATTTTATCTCCTTTAAATTACCTTTATTATATAATAACAAATATGGAAAAGATAAAAAAAATAATCAAATCAGATAAATGCTTAAAATTGATATGTGCGGCAGGAAATGAAAATCTTAAAGAAATAGAAAGATTATGTTTTGTATATGCCAAAGCAGGCTTTAATATGGTTGATTTGTGTGCAAAATCCGAAGTAATTAAAGCTGCTAAAAAGGGCATGCAATTAGCGGGAATTAATATGGCTATTTGTTTAAGTGTTGGATTAAAAGATGATATTCATCTTTCTAAAGTAATTATAAATAATCAAAAATGTAATAAGTGTAAACAATGTATAAATGTATGTGAACAAGATGCTCTCTATGAAGAGAACGGAAAAATTTTGACTGATGAAAAAAAATGCATCGGATGTATGAAATGTCTTGAAATATGTGCTGATAATGCAATAATATCCGAACATAAATATAAATCACCTTGTGAAATGCTTTTGCCACTTTTATCTTATGATATTGATTGTGTAGAATTTCATTGTTCATCTGCGAATCAAAATGAAATTACAGATGCATTCTGCAGAATAAAATCTATATACAACGGATTAATAAGTATATGTCTTGATCGTTCTAAAATGGGTGATGAACAAATAATTTCCGTTATAAAAAAAATAATTGAAATTGATGAAAATGTAATAATACAAGCTGACGGCAAACCTATGTCCGGAGGTAAAGATGATTTTAATTCAACAATTCAGACAGTGGCATTTTCTCAATTAATAAGGAATGCAGGTATAGATAACTTCTTGTTACTTTCCGGAGGAACAAATTCTAAGTCATCACAATTAGCAAGTTTATGCTCGGTGAAAATTGATGGTGTCGCCTTGGGAAGTTACGCACGTAAAATTATAAAAGAATATATTTCTAAAGAAGACTTTTATGAAAATCCACAGTTAATAGATTTAGCGGTAAATAAGGCAAAAAATCTTGCAAATGAAATAATGCAGTTTCTAATTTTGTCCGAGTAAATTTTTATGATAAGCCAAAGGTGATAAAAGCGAAACACAACAACGAAGTGAGGATGATTGAGCCTGTATGCCTTAGCCGAGTATAAATTTACGAGTACTTTCTTTAAAAAGTGAGCAACTTAAAGGTTGCAACAATATATTAAATATTAATATTTTGATATTTCTTCGAAATATCTTTCAATAGCTTTATAGCCGGAATATATTTCACTTGTAATATTTACATATCTTGAAGCAGCAAGGAATTTTAATTCTTTAGCTCTTATTTGTATAATTTCATCAGCATCATTTCTTAAATTTTTATCAGTTGAAGTTGACCATTTTATAAGAAAAGATAGTTCCTCATTTATTTGTTTTATAGTTGAAAATTCAAGAGAATTAAAATCATATTTTGCTAATAATGCACGTTCTTTATTATTAATACGGGGTTGAACTACAGGTGTACCGTATACTTTTTTAATAACCATATAATTATCAGCAACTCTTCTGTGAGATTCAGGAACTATACCTCTTGCTAACATTGCTGACATGCTTAAAGAACTAAACCTGTCGTCATTTCCTGATAATGAACTTAAATTAGTGCTTTCTATAAAAAGCCTGTTTTTATTATTAATTACGGTAGTATTAATTGTCCCCATCTCCATTTAAATATTTACCATGACTATATATTTATAATAAAACCCGAAATAAAATTTGTCATGTAAAAATAAATATTTATTAAGTTTTTTTGTCAAATTTTTTACAATAAACAAAAAAATTATTTTGAATTATAATTAAAATATGTTTAAGTATGATGTAATAGTAGTAGGAGCAGGACATGCAGGATGCGAAGCCGCTATGGCTTGTGCAAAATTAGGTGCAAAAACATTACTTGCTTCTTTAAATCTTGATAATATAGCACTAATGCCTTGTAACCCGGCGATAGGCGGGCCTGCAAAATCTTGTTTGGTCAGAGAAATAGATGCTTTGGGCGGAATAATGGCAATTGCCGCTGATGCTACTTATATGCAATTAAAAGTATTAAATTCTTCTAAAGGTCCTGCAGTGAGAGCTTTAAGGGCGCAATCCGATAAAAAAGAATATATGAGATATGTTCGTTCATTACTTGAAAGCGAGAAAAATTTACAATTAAAACAATGTACAATGACTGAACTTATGGTAGAAAATGATGAAGTAAGAGGCTTAAAGGATGAATTTGGACTGGAATATATGGCGCCTTGCGTCATCCTTACTACGGGAACTTCTCTTGAAGCACGTATATGGGTTGGGCTTCAGTATTTAGAATTTGGAAGATTAGGTGAAGCCAGCGCAAAAGGATTGTCTAAATCATTACAAAAAATCGGGTTTAACATAGGCAGGCTAAAAACAGGTACTCCGTCCAGAGTTGATGCAAGAACTATTGATTTTGACAAAATGATTATTCAACCTGGGGATGAGAATCCTACTTTCTTCTCGTTTTTACCTAATCGTCCAATAAGAAAACAATACCCGTGCTATTTAACGAGAACAACATCTAAAACTCATGAAATTATCAGGAATAATCTTGATAAATCACCAATGTATTCGGGGTTAATTCATGGTGTAGGTCCCAGATATTGTCCTTCTATTGAAGATAAAGTTATAAGATTTGCTCATAATCCTTCTCATCATATATTTATAGAACCCGAAGGTAAAAATACATATGAAATGTATGTTCAGGGATTTTCAACAAGTCTGCCTGCACAAGTTCAAATAGAAATGTTAAGAACATTGCCTGGATTAGAAAACGTACATGTTATGAAACCGGCTTATGCTGTTGAATACGATTATATGCCTGCAGTTCAATTGAATCATACATTGATGACAAAGAAGTTAAAAGGTCTATTTTGTGCAGGACAGATTAACGGTACATCAGGTTATGAAGAAGCTGCTGCTCAAGGACTTTTGGCAGGTATTAATGCTTGCTTATTTCTTCAAAATAAAGAAATGATAACTCTTTCAAGAGAATCTTCTTACCTTGGCACATTAATTGATGATTTGGTTACTAAAGATATTAATGAACCCTATAGAATGTTAACATCCCGATCAGAATACAGACTTTTATTAAGACAAGATAATGCAGATGAAAGGCTAACTAAAATTGGGCATGATGTAGGTTTAATAAGTGATATGAGATATGAGGCATTTATAAACAAACAAGATACCATAGAAAAAGAGATTTTAAGATTACAAAATGAAAAAATTTCTCCGAGTGAAAATGTTAATATTATTTTGGAAAAATATGGTGAAAATATTGACAGAGGAATGAAATTATATGAATTATTAAAACGACCTAATATTAATTATGAAATTTTAAAAGAGGTTGATGAAAAAACAAAAAAAATATCATTGAGTCGTGATGTTTATGAACAGGTTGAAGTAAAAATAAAATATGACGGATATATTAAACGACAAATAGAACAGGTTAATATGGCAGATAAATTGGAAAAAATTAAAATTCCTGAAAATTTAGATTATTCTAAAATAGTACATATTTCAACTGAAACAAGGGACAAACTTGAAAAGATAAGACCCGTAACATTGGCTCAAGCTGCAAGAATTGGAGGAGTCAAACCGGCTGATATTTCAGTCTTAATGGTATTAATTGAATCTCATAAGTTAAAAATGAAATAAAAAAAGAGGTGTTATAAACACCTCTTTTTTTTTCAAGAATATATTTTTATTCAACTTCTATAGCATTAACCGGGCAGCAATCAGCAGCTTCTTTAACACAATCTTCATTTGCAGAAACTGCACTTTCATTAACAACTGCTTTATCTTCTATAGAAAATACCGCATCGCATACTGATTCACAAGCTCCGCATGCTATACAATTGTCATTAACTGTAACTTTCATAATTTCTCCTTTTTAATTTTTGTCTTTATATAAAATCCATAAAAATTATAACAAAAAAAATTAAAAATTAGAAGTTAGATTATTTTGATTTTATATAGTAATTCCGAACCAGTCTAAAATTAATTTTGAAACATAATCAAAAGATTCGATTTCTCCAAGTTTTTCGGGGATAATGTTTTTAGAATAAACAATTATAGGAACTTGTTCTCTTGTATGGTCAGTTCCTTCAACGGTAGGGTCGCATCCGTGGTCTGCTGTTATTATAAGTAAATCTTCTTCTGTCATATTATTCATTATTTCAGGTAAATAAGAATCTATTTCTTCAATAGCATTTTTATATCCGATATAATCATTCCTGTGTCCGTATAACATATCCGTATCAACAAGGTTAGTAAATATAAACTCTTTATCGTAAGATTTAATATCGTATTTTTGTGTTTTTAATTCTTCAAGATTTATTTTATTTTTAATAGCATTTAGAGTTATATTGAGTCCTTCGGTATTACCGCCTGTATGAATGGCATGTGAAATGCCTTTACCGACAAATATATCTTCAATTTTTCCTATTCCTAAAACTATACCGTTATTTTTTAATATAATATCGCAAGTGGAATCTTTAGTCGGTTCAACGGAAAAATCTCTTCTTAATGCCCCGATTCTGACGGGTTTGGAATCTACCATATGATATGGTCTTGCTATAACTCTTGATACATTATATTTATCCGTTAATATAGAACGGGCAATTTTACAATATTCATAAAGTTTTTCTATTGGAATAATATTAATATCAGCAGCAATTTGAAAAACGCTATCTGCACTTGTATATATTATAGGGAACTTAGTTCTTTCATGTTCTTCATGCAAATCTTCAATAACCTTTGTTCCTGAAGCGGGATAATTGGCTAAAATCCCATTACAACCTGTTTCTTTTATAAATCTTTCAATAATTTCATCAGGAAATCCTTTGGGATAAACTTTAAACGGATTTTCCAAAATTATTCCCATCATTTCCCAGTGTCCGGTTGTTGTGTCTTTTCCCTTTGATTTTTCTTTCATTATTCCGTATTTCCCGATGGGAGATGTATTCTTTTCTATCCCTTCTATTTGTGCAAGATTTCCAATCCCCAGTTTATATAGATTTGGAACTTTAATTCCTCCTGATTTCTTTGCAACATTACATAGTGTATTGCATTCTTTCGTATCACCGTAATCACTACAATCATTCATTGCACCGATACCCATTGAATCTATTACAATAACTATTGCTCTTTTCATATTTAACTCCATTTTCTATGTTTATAAACTTGTTTATGTGACGATGGGAAAATCGTCTGCCAAATGCAATATTAGATTGTCCGAGTAAATTTTTACGGGTACGCAGAAGGTGTTAGTAAAAATTTGCGAGTGACTTCTTTAACAAGTGAGCATCTTTACGGTTGCGATGCGCAAACGAAAGATTGCTACACCAGATTAAATTATATAACAGATTTTGTATAAAAAAAAAGTTCTTTCGAACTTTTTAGTTAAATCCCCAATCTATCCCTTGATTAAATCTTTTTCTAATATCTAACCTTTTATATTCCCTTTTCTCTCCTTCAGAATGTTTAGCCATCACTCCTTCCCTAAACTGTTTATCTTTTCCCCTGCGTTTATAATAATAGAATTTACAAAATTCATTCACAAGGTTAAATTTTTTAATTATTTTTTACATTTGACCATGCCCCTTAATACTGTATATTAAACAAATTTTTACATTAGTTAATAAATGTTTTTTTTACACTTTTTGTAATTTTTATATTGACATTGTCATGTAACAGTTTTTCGTGCTTTTTTGGTCATGTACTATCTAAATAGCAGTTTTATTATGTTACGGGCATGTAAAAAGTATATACTCTATTAAATAAATAAAATAGATTGTAAATATTTGTTAAAATCTTACAAATAATACTAAAGTTTCAAATCATATATTCCGAGAAAGGAAATATATCAGTGTAACAAAATTATAGGAGAAAAGATATGACTGCAGAGAATAGAATTTCATCATTTGATTTATCAAAAATTCAACAACCGAAAGAACCGGTCTGGAAAAAAATAAGTGAATCAAATGTTGAAGAGGATAGAGGAATTGAAGGTTTAAAACTTTCAGATTCCGCTATTAATGTTTCTCAAACAATAGATGACATAGAATCAAGTTTTCTTGAAGCATCTGAAGCTATAGAAGCAAAAGAAGAAGCTGAAGAAGCCGGAGATACTAAAGCTGCGGAAGAAGCTGAAGAGGCTGCTGATGCTGCATTAGATGAGGCTGAAGAACTTGAAGAAGCTGCTCAAGTTGCTGAAACTGCTGATGTCTCTGAAACACGTGAGCTTTCTGAAGAAGAACAAGAAGAATTAGAAGAACTTGAAAAAGAACGTGATAAAAACAATAAAAAAATGGAAAAGATAGAGGATGAAATAAAATCCAAAACTGAAAAAGCGGAAGCTAATATTGTTGAAGCAGCTGCTCAACAAGAATCTGCAGTAAAAGATCATGAAGAAGAAGCTCAAGATGTAATGAATAAAAATTTGACTGCATATATCAATGCTAATAGAGAAGGCGGAGAAGGCATGTCAAGAGATCAGCTTCAAGAAAATATCAGAAAATCTA
Organism: Candidatus Gastranaerophilales bacterium; assembly: GCA_947625445.1. Classification (GTDB taxonomy): domain Bacteria; phylum Cyanobacteriota; class Vampirovibrionia; order Gastranaerophilales; family Gastranaerophilaceae; genus Avigastranaerophilus. The sequence goes on along the minus strand of CANQOM010000014.1, from coordinate 5,143 downwards.
TGCCTAATGCTCCTGATGTTTCGGATGCTTTGGCAAAAATGACTGAAGCTAGCGGACTTCTTGATGAAGTTGATGCTTTATTAGGTGATTTAAACGATTTAGCAAATATAAATAAGGGTATAGAAGCAAAAATTAATGCAATGACAGTTGATCCGGCATCATTAGGTGAAGTTGAAGAGCCGGAAGAAGAACAACAACAAACATGTTGTCCTCCTCCATGTGAACCTCAAGGATTCCAAGATACAGAAGGTAATCAATATGATTTCTTTATAGATAAAGATGGTAATGGTGATTTATCTACAGAACAGGAATTTTTAGGTTATGAAGGCGGACTTGAAGGTCAAGAAGCTGCATGGGAAGAAATGACTTCATTAGATACTGATGCTGATGGTGTTGTAACTGCTGACGAATTATCAGAAGGCGGAGTTATGGTATACAAAACCGACGAAAATGGTAATCAAGAGGCTATGACTGTAGAAGAAGCATTTGGCGAAGATGCGGATTTGGCTATCAGTACTGAACAACATGAAGAAGCAAAAGAAGGTGTCGGTCCTAACAACTTTGATGTTGGTAAAGGAAGTGAAAATAACGAATTATGGGGCACCTTTGATGTAACTCTGGATGGTGAAGAATTAGACGGTTATCAAACTAACGATGATATTGATTGGTTAAAAGATAACTATGACTTCACTGAATATGAAGATGAAGATATAAATGATGAATTTGCAGATACAACATTCTCTGATGAATTGCAGTCACACATCTCATTCTATGAAGAATATACTGAAAAGTCGCAAGAACTTAGAGAAGAAATCACTTCGACATATAAAAATATCGGTATGACTGATGAACAAATCGTAAATATAGAAAATGCAACAAAAGCAGAAGCAGCTATAAATGCTCAAAAATTTATAGATTCTTTGGATGAAGAAGACGACGAAGAACAGGAAGTTGCAACTGAAAGTACTGATGAATTATCAGAAGCTACCGATAAAACAACTACTACAGATGAAGGTATAGACTTATTACCGGAATATTATGAAATAGAGCCAAAAGCTGAGCTTGATTCAGCTGATGAACTTGACGAAGAACTTATTGATGAAGATATAATGGCTTCTGATGAATAAGAATTAGAACTCTATTTTTAAATAAAAGGAGACTGACATTATAGTTAGTCTTCTTTTTTTGATATTTAAAGATTTTTTTTGAATTATTATACCTGTCATTTCGAACTCGTTTCAGAATCGCATTATTTTGGAATTTTTTTATATATCTTACAATCTGAAGTTCAAACTATGACTATTTTCTCATATCTGATATAATGATATTTATTATGAAATAATTAAGGAGAAAGATGATATTTAGATTTTTGACGTCAGGAGAGTCACATGGTCAGTGTTTAAATGCAATAATAGAAGGCGTTCCTTCAGGTGTTGCAATATGTGAAAATTTTATAAATGATGAATTAAGACGTCGGCAGATGGGTTATGGAAGAGGCGGAAGAATGAATATAGAGACGGATAAAGTTAAAATTTTATCCGGAGTTCGTCATGGTTATTCAATAGGAAGCCCAATTGCTATCCAGATTGAAAATAAAGACTGGAAAAATTGGCAAGTTGCAATGAATACATCCTGTGTCGAAAATACAAAAGAGAATCTTGAATTAATTGATTCAAAAAAAATTGTTAATGTTCGTCCCGGTCATGCTGATTATGCAGGAGCGTTTAAGTATAACCATTATGATGTTAGAAATATTTTGGAACGTTCAAGTGCCAGAGAAACTGCCGTCAGAGTTGCAGTTGGGGCTATAGCAAAGTGTGTTCTGAAAGAATTTAATATTGAAGGTATTTCAATTGTTACTCAAATAGGAAATATTAAAGCTGAAGTTCCTTCAAATATATTTGATATCAAAGAAAAAATTGAATCATCAGAATTAAGAATGGCAGATGACAGAGCAGCCGATAATATTAAAACATTAATTGATGAAATAAGAAAACAGGGTGATACTTTAGGCGGTTCTTTTAAAGTTGTGTACAGAAATGTTCCTGTAGGGTTGGGTTCTCATGTCCATTGGGATAGAAAATTAGATGGACTACTTGCTCAGGCAGTAATGAGTATACAGGCGATTAAATCTGTCGAAATCGGCTTAGGTGCAGATGTAGCACACACATTAGGCTCTCAAACTCATGATGAAATTTTTATAGAAAATAATAAATATTATAGAAAAACAAATAATGCAGGTGGAATTGAGGGAGGAATATCTAACGGTGAAAATATCGTTATAACTGCTTGTATGAAAGCTATTCCTACAATGTTAAAACCGTTAAATTCAGTCGCTATAGATAAAAAAGAGTCGGTTCAAGCACATTTTGAACGGTCGGATGTTTGTGCAGTTCCTGCTTGCGCAGTTGTTGCAGAATCTATGGTTGCTATTATTCTTGCTGATGCTTTAATGGAAAAATTTTCTCACGACAGTATTGCTGAAATGAAAACAAATTATGATAATTACCTTAAAATGATATCGGAAAGGTAATAAATGAATATTTCGTTAATTGGAATGATGGGTTCTGGTAAAACCGCTATAGGAAAACTTTTAGTTTTCAAAATGTTTGGATATTCTTTTATTGATACTGATGATGAAATAATAAGATTAAAAAAATGTTCTATTAATGATATTTTTGAAAAATATGGTGAGAATTATTTTAGAGAGCTGGAATCAAAAGTTCTAAATGATATTTTAAAGTATCAAAATCAAGTAATTTCTACAGGGGGTGGAATAATCCTGTCTGATAATAATTTAAGTCTTTTGTTAGATAAATCTATTGTTATATATTTGGCTGCTTCAGCGGAAACATTGTATGAACGTGTAAAAAATAGCAAAGAAAGACCTTTACTTAATAATACTATAGATATGAAACAAAAAATTACTTCTTTACTTAATAAAAGATTACCTATATATAATAAGGCACATTTTACCATAACCACAGATGGTAAAAATCCTGATATAATTGTTAATGAAATAATTCGGGAATTAAAAGAATATGGATAAAATTGAAATCAAAATAAAAGCACAAAAAGAGTCTTCATATCCTATATTAATAGGTTCTGGTCTGTTAAATAAGGTTTATGATTATATCTCAGATTATACAGATGCTAAAAAATTTTTAGTCGTAACTAATGATACTGTATATCCGTTATACGGAGAAAAATTAAAGAGTGAAAATTCAGAATTTATAATACTTCCCGATGGAGAAATATATAAAAATATGGATGTGATGTCCCGTATAATAGATAAAGCTCTTGAAATTAAATTAGAAAGAAAAGATGCAATTATTGCGTTAGGTGGTGGAGTAATAGGTGATATGGCCGGTTTTGCTGCATCAATATATCAAAGAGGTATTGATTTTATACAAATACCAACAACACTTTTAGCTCAAGTAGATTCTTCTGTCGGAGGCAAAGTTGCAGTTAATCATTTTTTGGGTAAAAATATGATAGGCAGTTTTTATCAGCCAAAAATTGTTATTTCTGATACTAATACATTGTATACTCTTTCTCAAAGGCAGTATAAAACCGGTTTAAGTGAGGTTTTAAAATATGCTTTTATTGAAAAATCTTGTATGAGTATGAATAATTATAATCTTTTTGATTTTCTTATTAATAATAAAAAAGAAATTATGGATAAGGAGCCTCAAATATTAAATAAATTAATAAAAATTTGTTGTGAATTAAAGGGTAGTGTTGTAAATAAAGATGAAAAAGAAAAAGGTTTAAGAGCCATATTGAATTTTGGGCATACTTATGCTCATGCAATAGAAAAACTTACAGGATACGAAAAATATACGCACGGTGAAGCAGTTTCTATAGGAATGAAGTTAATTTTTGACCTTGCACATTCTGTTGAGTCAATATCAGATAAATATTATAATGATGCTATAAAATTATTATATGATTATGATTTAAAAATGGATATTGAAGAACATTTTGACAGAGATGAGTTTTATAATGTAATGGCATCTGATAAAAAAGTTTCTGATTCTAAAATAAATTTTGTTTTACCTGAGGAAAATTATAAAGTAGTAATTAAAAATAACATTGATAAAAATTTTGTGTTACAGGGTATTAAATAATTGTATATATAGAGTAAAAAGGGGTTTATATGAGAATACTTATTTCAAATGATGACGGAATAATGGCTGAAGGTATAAAAGCTTTAGCTACGGAGTTAAGTAAAGAACATGAAGTTTATGTTATAGCACCTGACAGAGAAAGAAGTGCTGCAGGGCATTCATTAACACTACATACCCCTATTAGAGTTGAAGAACTAGAAGCAAAATTTGGAACAAAAAGGATATGGATAACAAGCGGAACTCCGGGAGACTGTGTTAAAATCGGTATTAACGCAATATTAAGCCCGGAAGAAAAACCTGATTTGATAATATCAGGAATAAATCACGGTCCTAACTTGGGTACTGATATTTTATATTCGGGTACTGTAAGTTGTGCAATGGAAGGTGCAATGATGGGTATCCCAAGTATTGCAGTATCTTTGGCTAGTATGTCTTCTGAAGCTGAATTATTCCAAAATGTAGCAGTATTTGTTAGAAAATTCTTACATAAAGTAAAAGAATTTAATTTCCCTAAAAAATCAATATTAAACATTAATGTTCCCGGCTTGATGCCTGAAGATATGGGTGGTGTCGCAATTACAAAACTTGGCGGTAAAATGTTTACTGATGAATATGATAAACGTATTGACCCGAGAGGTAAAGTTTATTATTGGATGGCTGGTGAACTTATTCGTCATTGTGAAAATGATGATTCTGATATAAATGCATTAAGATGGAATAAAGTCTCCATTACTCCTATTACATTTGAAATGACTTTAAATGAAGTTGTTCCCGAGCTTGAAAAGGCTCTTTGTTCAAGTGATATTTGTGAATGGAATTAGTACTGTCCTAAATTTTTAATATGTTCTATTTTGGGATTAATTGTCCCGATTATTGCTATACTGTCTATGCGATAATCTTTGTATTTTTTTTCGCATTTTGATAAGTAAGCAAGAAGTGCCATATTTAACTTTTTTAATTTATTAGCACTTATAGCTTCAAAAGGGTGTCCGTAATTTAAAGTTTTTCTTGTC